>NZ_JACJEY010000017.1:0-95449 GCF_014164295.1 Pseudoalteromonas sp. SG43-7 | reverse complement strand
GCGACGGCGAGATTATTTGGAAGGACTAGCCTATTTCGTACAGGTAGTAGTGCAAATCGATTGGAAAAATATGGATGTGAGTGATGTAATTGAAACTTAATAATTATTTTTGGGGATCCCTTAGCACGAAAACTATCACTGATATTTTTCCGCTGGGCTTTAAAGATTATGGTATGGCTGGCAATGAAATAGATGCCAGTGATAAAGATAATATGATCAAACTACAAACCCGCGCAAACGTAGTGGGTATGTATCAACCTGATGGCATCGCAACATTTACACAAGATGGCATAGATTACGTTTTAACTGCCAACGAGGGGGATATACGTGACTGGTTTAGCAACTTCGCTGAAGGTGAGAAAGTTGCAGATATCGTGCTTGATGAGTCGGTATTTACAGACGTAAGTATATTACAAAACAACGTCGAATTAGGGCGTTTATTAGTATCGCAATATGTTGATTCTGATACTGCAGCATCAAGTCATAATAAACTCTATAGTTTTGGTGCACGTTCATTCTCAATCTTCAATGGTGATACCGGTGAGCAGGTGTTTGATAGTGGTTCATCACTTGCCTTTGAAGCTAATAAAGCCGGCGTTTACCCAGATGGTCGCAGTAATGCGAAAGGCACTGAGCCTGAGAGTGTAACAACAGGTATGGTTGCCAATAAGCGCTATGCATTTATTGCTTTAGAGCGTGCTGATGCGGTTGCAGTATATGATATTAGTGATGTTAATGCCGTAAGTTTTGTGCAAATGCTCGTTACCCAAGGTGATGATGCGCCAGAAGGGGTGTTATTTATAACCGCTGATCAAAGCCCAACGTCAAAAGCGCAGCTGGTAGTTGCAAACGAAGACAGTGGTAATATCACCGTCTATAGTGAAAACAACGAAGGCAAGTTTGATTTTGCATCACGCTTGTTAATTGAAGGTGGTGAAGGCGCCGCAGAGATCACGGCTTATGATGCACAAACAAAACGTTTATTCGTAGTAAATAACGGCAGCTTGCTTAACGCTCCTCGTATTGAAGTGATTGATTTTGCTCACCCAAATAACATTGCAACACTTGGCGCAATTGATATTAGCTATTACGGTGCAGGTGTTAATTCTGTCGCAGTATCAAACGGAAAACTTGCCGCTGCGATCGAGTCAGGCGTGAAAACTGATACTGGCGTTGTTGCTATGTTTAACACGAGTAGTTATGAGCTTGAAATGATATCTGCGGTCGGAGCACTGCCAGATATGGTAACTTTCAGTCCCGATGGTAAATTAATCATCACCGCTGACGAAGGCGAACCGAGTAAAGACTATAACGTAGATCCGCTAGGCTCTGTATCAATTATTACCGTGCCAACAATACAGTAGCTAATTCAGTTTTATTTAAACTTCATCTATAACAAAGGTCTCTATTGAGGCCTTTTTTATTAATATATTTAAACGATAAAAGCCCGACATTTTTATAATGCCGAGCTTTGGACTTTATTAAGGTTTCCATGAAACGTTATATGTAAAGTGACAACTCTTTACTTTTCGGTTGTCTTTGTTTTCTCTTTACGTATTTTTCGCTTTTCTTTTAACGTCATTTTTGCTGGTTTTTTAGCTTTTTCTTTACTCATTATAAATAACTCCAATTAAATATATAAAAATTAATAAATAAAAATTGAAATGATTTACTCTATATAATTCTCCTTACTATTAATTGCTAATATTTGCCAAGAGTGAAAACATCCATATTCTTTACACTCAAAAATGTGACCTATTTTATGTCCTAAAAGATCAGTACCTATAGAAGAGTGTAATGACACAACATTATTACATAGCCCCTTTTCTGCAGCCGGAACTAAGCTTATACGGCGTTTATAACCCGTATCAGTATGCTGGATGACTACGGTACAGCCAATTTGTACATGTGGGCTAAACTTTGACCAAGGTCGTTGTGAATACTCTATTTTTTGCAACACATGCGCGAGTTTCAGCGGATGTAAAAATGCTGAACTTTGGCTTAAATAGTTTTTATACTTATAAAAAGCAGGGGTTTTGTACCCGAACAGAAAAGCAAACACGGACTATACCTCCACGAAAACTGAACCGAACTTAAATTTAAAATAATACAGTGAGACTGCCGAGTGTAAGGGTTACACTCGGCTTAGATGTCGAAGGTGAGATTTGTTTTTTGTGGGTGAGATATTAATATAAACATGATGTTCCTCTTATTTAAAGTAATCATACCTCATAAAAATATTATATCAATGGTGTTTTATAATTTAAAAATAAAGATATTAATTTTAAATTCACTAGTGTGCGTTAATTCCATGCTTTTTTGTGCGTAGCGTGCGTTTTGATACTAAATAATATGCCACAGGAACAAAGTAAAATGACAACACAGTGGTTAATACAGTACCACCTGCGATAGCGACGGCAAACGGAGGCCAAAAACCTCCGCCGGCGAGTATGAGTGGTAAAAAGCCACCAACGGTGGTGATAGTCGTGGAGCTGATATGGCGTGAGCAAGTCATCACAGCGGCAACGATTTTGTTTTTATCAGTGAGGGCTTGCAGTGAATTTAACTCTGATAAAATGACAATGGCGGCATTTATGGCCAGTCCCATTAAGCCCAATAAACCAATGATCACAGTAAAACCAAACGGGTAGCCAGCAATAAATACACTGAGCAAGCCCAGCATTGCAGCTTGCAGGGCGTTTATTAAGATTAGCCCTGTGGTGGTAAATGAATTAAATGACATCACCAGTACGGTGATCAATAACACGACAATAATCCCCACTTGGCCAAGCAATTTACCAACCGCTTCGTTGCGTTTTTGCGACTCACCACCGAGCTCTAATCTGTAGCCATGGGGTAATACAAAGCCTGATTGTGCAATGGTGGCGGTCACTTCATTCAGTACGGTTTGCGGTAATACGCCAGTTGCTAAATAAGCTTCGATAATATTAACACGTTCACCGTCACGGCGAGCGATAGAGCCACGAGAAGGGCTCAGTGTTGCACTGGCAAATGATTCAACCACTAGCGGTTGTGCAGTATCTATTTGGCTTGAACTGGCTGGGGTATTTAACTGCGTACTAAATAGCGAGCTAATATCATCTCGGTGCTTATCTGCAACTCTAACGCGTACGGGAACGGTTTCGGTATTATCAATAATACTGCCGACCACGACACCATTGAACTGGTTTTGTAGTTGGGTTGCCATGTTACTTAGGCTTAATCCTGCATGAGTCAGCGCTGCTTCATCGGTGTTTAACCATAGTTTAGGCGAGCCCGACAATAAGGTTGGACGGGTGTGGGTTATATCGTTATGAGCAATGAGCTGCGTGCGTAATTGTTGGCCCAGTTCAGAGAGAGTATCTAGGCTTGGGCCATAAATACGCATTTCAATTGGTGCATTGAATGGTGGACCTTGCTCAAGCTTTCTGACTAAAGTTTGTGCGTTTGGAAATGCTTTATCAAGTTGTATTTGCAAGCTTTTTATTAACTCGTTGGCACGTTTAAAGTCGGTTACTTTTACCATCGCTTGCGCATAGTTGTTGGCGCCGCGATTACGCTGGAGCATATTATAGTAAAAGCTTGGGAAATTAGTTCCGATCATCCAATCGAGCTTTTCAATGCCTTCAGATTGCCGAATTAGTTGATCCATTTTCTCTATGGCTTGTCGAGTTGATGTAATACTCACATGAGGGGCAAAATGCACTTCAATTTGAAACATATCGCGATCTGAGGGCGGGAAAAACTGCTCGGTGAGTTGTCCTGCCCCAAAAAAACCGGCAACAGGGAGTATAAAGACCAGTAGTAAAGTGAGTATTGGTTTTTCTAGGCTACGTTTTAACGTTGCTTCAAAGCGTTTACTGAGTTTAGGTGTGCGTATACCTTGATAAAAGATACCAGTACGCTGTTCGTTATTGATAAATTGCCCTGCAAATACCACCACTAAAGAGTGTGAAATCAGGTATGAACCAATTAAGGCAAAAATAACACTTAAGGCAATACCGCCAATAAACTCTCCTGCAGCACCTGGCATCAACACAATCGGTGCAAACGCTAAAATAGTTGTTAGAGTTGAGCCAAGCAGTGGAAGCCAAAAATGTGCCACGGCTTTTTCTACTGCGGCTAAAGCTGTTAGGCCTTGTTGGCGAAAGCGCTGAACAGCATCGGTGATCACAATGGCGTTATCAACCATAATGCCCAGGGCCACGACTAAACCGGTAACCGACATTTGATGAATAGGTAAGCCATAGAGCTGCATACTTACTAACGTAAACAATACGGTTAAAGGTAACGCGGTGCCGACAACTAGAGCAGCTTTAAAACCTAAAGTGATAAATAGTACCACTAGAATAAGCACAAACCCCACGGTAATATTGCTGAGTAAATCGGCTAAACGAGTTTGGGTATAACCGCGTTGATCAAAAATATCTTGGAGTAAAATTTGGCTTGGTAAGTCTTGGCTAAAGTTATCGATGGCGACATCAACACGCTTAGAAAAAGTATCGATACGCAAGTTTGGTAACATGCGGATCGCAATATAAATACCGGGTTTTCCATCAATTAATGCAATTTCGTTCACGGGTGTTTTTACTGATCGAGTAATTTGGGCTACATCAGAGAGTTGATATTGCCCTGCATTTTGATTACTACTTAGTGGAATTGCGCCAATGCGAGCAATCGAGTCAAACGCACCGGTCACTTCAATTTGCATTTGCGATTTGTCATTTGTAAGGGTACCAGCGGCTACTTTTGCATCTGCACCTTGAATAGCTGCATGAATATGCGCTAAAGGAATACCGGCTAAACTGGCTTTTTGTTGATCAACCGCAACTAAAATTTCCTCATCAACTTGGCCAAAAAAATGCACCAACTCCACACCTGAAACATTACGTAATTGATTTTGCAGTTCTTTTGCATAGCGATTAACCGTTGCTAATGTGGTTATATCGTCATTGGCGTTAAGCGATAAGATACGAGTATAAGCATAGCCACGCTCGTCATCCAGTAGCGGTGATGAAGCATTTACTGGCAACTGGTTGTTGACATCACCTAATAAATCACGCATTCGCGACCAAATGGGTTTAACGTTCGTGACTTCGTCTTTTAGCTCAATGGTGATCACTGAGAGCCCAGGACGAGAAATCGACGATAAATGCTTTACTTCAGCTTGGGATTTTAGTTTTTGTTCGATTTTCTCACTTATTTGCACCTCAACTCGTTCAGCACTGGCGCCAGGTAAAGCAGTGGTTACGATAGCGATACGATTAGTTATTCGAGGATCTTCACTGCGCGCTAAGCCACTGATCGCAGCTAAACCACTAACGATAAGTAACGCCACTAAAAGCGCTTGGACACGCCCGTGATTAAATAAATAGCGGATCATCACAGCACCTTGGTTGGTTGATTTGCAACAACATTAACCGAAATGTTGGCCGACAGCTTATGCATGCCATTGGCAACAATTTGCGCACCATTGTGTAATGGGGCGCCAATAAACGCATAGCCATCATGGGCATAATAAAGCTGCACAATGATAGGTTTTAGTACCTTGTTTTTTATTTGATAAACCTGCCAAGTACCGCGCACACCATCGGCAAGGGCATCAAGAGGCACCCAAAAACCGCTTTGTTGCTGATATTGTTGCACTGTTAATTTTGCTAATTGGCCAGCATAAACAACTGCGCTAGTTGGCAAAGAAAAGCGCATTGTTAAGGTTTGTGTATGTGGGTCGATACTCGCTCCTTTACTGATAGATTGTGCAGTAAAGTTTTGTCCGGCAATCTCAATGTCCATGCTATTTTGGATGGTGCTTTGCAGTGTCAGTGGGATCCCCATGCTAACTTGCGCATGTTGGTTTTCGATTAAACGCACAATCGGTGTACTGGCTGCAACAATTTCACCTTGTGAGGCAAAGCGCTGGCCTAAAATACCGTTGAATGGCGCGGTTAAATGTGCCTTTTCAGTGCGGATACTGACTTCATTCAAGCTTGCTGCTATTGCGGCTAGTTCTGCGTTAAGTACAGCGATATTGGTTTTAACTTGGTCAAGTGCCGAGGTGGCAGAGTAGTTCTTTTTATCAAGCTCTGCTAAACGCTTTTTTTCAAGTTCAGCGAAGGTAAGTTGTGCTTGAATTCGTTGTTTTTGCGCCTGGAGTTTTTGTTCTTCGATAACTAAAAGCTGCGTATTTTGGCGTGCAATAATATCGCCTTGTTTTACTTGCTCGCCTTGATCAAAATAAATTTGTGCAATTTTTCCTGGAAATTCAAAACTCAACTTTGCATCGTTTTGTATGATCACTTTGCCACTAAGCGTACGTGTTTGATAATAGCCCGCCTCTTGTTGTACTGTGTAGGCAGCTACATGAACCAGACTTTCGCCGTAACATATAAATGGTGTGAATAAAATGAATGCACTAAGCAGATATTTTTTCATTATAATATCCTTATTTATCGCCATGTTAAATCAGCGTGGTTAGTCAGGTGCATTAAACACAGTTATGCTTTGTGCTAGACGCAGAATGATTTAGAATTGGACTCAAGAGTCTAATTTTGTATAAATATAAATCAATCAAACTAGACTGTCTAGTTTGATTTGAGGTGAAAATGGAAATAACTACCCTAAGTCGGTCAGAACAAAAACGACAACAAATTATTACAGCTGCAACGACCTTGTTCATGGATAAAGGCTTTCCTAATACCAGCATGGATCAAATTGCTAAATTAGCCCAAGTATCTAAACAAACGGTTTATAGTCATTTCAAAGACAAAAATAATCTATTTGTTGAAACTGTAACAGCGCATTGTTCCTCCTCAAACTTACGTAAAGAGCGTTTTGAGCCATCGCAAAGCCTTGAGGAAAACTTACTACGTGTTGTGACTAATTTTATTACACTGGTATTTTCACCCGAGGCATTGAAAGTATACGACACGTGCGTAGCGCACAAAGATGAATACCCTGAGTTGGCCTTATTGTTTTATGACGCTGCCCCTAAAGTAGTGATGCAGCAGGTAGAGGTCTGCTTATGTAGTATTGCACAGGCGGGCTTGCTTGATATCGACAACCCTAAGTTTGCCACGTTACAGTTACTGGGCATGGCCACAGGTGATTGGAAATTACGCCATGCACTTGGGCACGCAAAAATTAATGATGTACCGCCAGCAGCATATATTGAAGATTGCGTAAGGCGGTTTATTAAAATGTATCGCTAAGGCTTTTGAGTAACCACTTACTGCAATATAAATTCATCGATAGGTTGTTTAGTTAATTTACCTATTTGCTTAAAAATGAAAATAATTGCTCCGCCTAATAGCACCATAGTCGGCGCCACAATGACTGGGTAGCTTAACCAAGTCATACGTCCTAACTCTTCGGCATAAGCTGTGGTGCCTGGCATACTAACAACAATACTTTTTGCTAAAAAGTAGTTGAGTGTTGCAGATAAAAAGAACGCACTGGCAACAATAAAACCGGCAAGACGCATTTTTGCATCAAATACCGCGGTGTTGTTTTGTTGCTCTAACGAATGCATAAGTTTATCAATATCAAGCAATTCAGGATTAATTAGTAATTTACGGATCAGCGGATAAGGGGTGTACTGGCTGATCAATACAATCACACCAATAATTGCTGGTACCATCGCTTCTTTAATCGCGATATAAGCTGGGTCAAGTTCAAATAAACTGATACCGCCAGTAAGTAGTACGCTGATAATGCCAAGTACTGAGAAAAAGTTTACTTTGCCTGATTGTTTAAGTTCCCACAAACCAAATAACAGCGGAAAAGCAAGTGCTACCACTACTGCCCATACGGGGCCTAACGTATCAGGTGTACTAAAGCGGCTTAAAATCACCGCAGGTAAAATAATATTAAAAATTATATTACTGAAAAAATTACTCTTCTTTTTTGCCGCTGTCATTATGCATCAATCATTGGTATTCAATACATAAAGTATATACACAAGTTACTTTAAGATATAGACCCGCTGTGTTGCAGTAGTTACAAGTAAGTTTAGGATAATTTGCTTTATGCAGACTGCTTTAATGAATCTGAGATTTCATCACAGTGCTGTTTTAAAATTTCGATAGCCACTTTGGTTTTACCTGCCAAAATATCTCTTGCTGGGGTAATTGCATACACACTGTAGGTTGGCAGTTGCCAGTCAGTGCATAACTCAACGAGTTCTCCTTCTAGCAATAATGATTGTACTTCTGGCTTTGGTAAAATTGCATAACCAACGCCATCACACACTAATTGAATAATACTGTGCATGTTATTAACCACGATACGTGGTTTTGGGAGCGCTTTTTTTTGGCTGTTTAAACTATGCGTTAATGGGTGATCTGCAGTGCAATGCGAGATACGAGTATAATGGTTTAACTGCCAAGGCGACAGTGTGCAATGCTCAGCCAATGGGTGACTTTTATGTACACATAATACGAGTGGCCACTTCGCCAAAGGCCGAGCAACTAAACTTGAATCATCCAGCGGGCCAATCGCTATAGCCAAATCAGCGCCCGACTTTATTATATCAAGGGGTTCGTCAGATAAAGTCAGTTGCACATCAAAATAAGGGTACTGGTTGGTTAATTTTTTAAGCGGTTCACTTAATATTCCGCCACCAAATCCAACCGGTGCTACTAACTTTAATTGACCACTAGGGCTGTTTTGTAAAAATTGCAGCTTTTCACCAGCTTGTTTTGCAGCGGTGAGGATGGTTACACAGCTTTGATAATAAATCTCGCCAGCCTCGGTGAGTGTCAGTTCTCGTGGACTGCGATTAAATAAGCTCAACTTAATATCAAGCTCTATTTGTTTGATTTGTTGGCTAATTGCTGATGTGGTCATGGCAAGATCAACTGCGGCTTTACTCATACTACCCGTTTCAACAATGCGCACAAATACAGTTAATGCGCGAAGTAATTTTGTATTCATTTGGTTAAGTCTTACTTAATACTGTTTTAAGAAAATACACATTGTAGAAAAAGGAACATCTCACTACCATGCAAACGCTAATTATTATCATTTAAACTGCATTTGTCACGGAGAAAAATCATGAACACGGTAAGTTGTAAGTTAATACCGTTAACTAGCGCCATTTTAACCGCGCTTAGTTTATCCAGCTCAATAGTGTTAGCTGATGAAACGAAACAAGATATGGAAGTTATCGTGGTATCAGCGTCAGGTTATGAGCAAATGTTAAAGGACGCGCCAGCAAGCATCAGTGTGATTGATCGCGCAGATCTGGAAAAACGCTTTTATCGTGACTTAACCGATGCAATGACCGATGTTCCTGGAGTTGTGGTTACCGGCGGTGGCGATCGCAAAGATATAAGCTTGCGAGGCATGGCTAGCCAATACACATTAATTTTAGTTGATGGCCAGCGACAATCATCACGTGAAACAAGGCCAAACAGTGATGGGCCAGGTGTTGAAGGTGCATGGACACCGCCAATCTCTGCAATTGAACGCATTGAAGTGATACGTGGGCCTATGTCGTCCTTGTATGGCTCAGATGCTATCGGTGGGGTGATAAACATTATTACTCGAAAAACACCCCAGCAGTGGTATGGTGAGCTGCGTTTAGACAGTACAGTTCAACAAAGTAGCGACTCAGGTAATACTAATCAAGGTAGTTTTTTCGCAGCTGGTGGACTTGTCCCAGAATTATTAGGTTTGCAATTATATGGGCAGTTTTCAAAACGTGACGAAGATAACTTTACTTCAGGCTTTAGGGGCAAAGAGCAAAGTAACCTTAAAGCAAAGTTTATTTTAACGCCAAACGATAATCACGAAATAATGCTAGAGGTTGGCAGCGCGCAGCAAAAATTTGAAAACACACTGGGTAAAACAGTTGAACCATTGGCGCCGGGTGAAAGCTGTGGCCGAAGAGGTTGCCCAGAATCATCGACAACAGAGTATGAGCAACAAACTTACTCGTTAACCCATAACGGTTATTATGACTTTGGTAACTCGCGCAGCTATTTAAAATACGATAAGTACGATAATACTTCTCGTGAAATGTTTGTTGAAAACACGGATGCGCAAACCAGTTGGACTTTACCGATTTTTGCCGGTCATAACGCGACGCTTGGTGCAGCCTACTTAAAAGAAGTGCTTGATGATTACACGAGTAATAGGATCAGCGAGTTAACCCATGTAGAAAATAAACAGTGGTCGGTATTTGCTGAGGATGAGTGGAGCACCAGCGACAAATTTAAGCTCACCACAGGTTTGCGTTACGACCACGACGATAATTTTTCAGGCCATTGGAGTCCACGTTTATATGGTGTTTATACCGCCTCTAAGGCTATCACTATCAAAGGTGGTATTTCGACAGGTTTTAGAGCGCCTAATATTCGTCAATCAAATGCAGACTGGGGACAAGTAAGTCGAGGCGGCAATATCTATGGCAACCCAGATCTTAGTCCTGAAAAGTCATTGAATTATGAAATGGGTATTTATTACGATCCACGTGGTGATTACACAATCTCAAGTACGGTGTTTTACAATGAGTTTGATGACAAAATTACGCGAATTGCATGCCCACTTACGCAATGCACGGATGGCCAAAATCAGTTTGGTTCAGATCCGACAACCTATGTAAATGTTGATGAAGCCGTGACTCAAGGGTTTGAATTTTCAGTTTCTTACGACTTAACCAGCGATTTAGGTTTAAGCGCTAATTACACTTATACCGATTCTGAGCAAAAAACCGGGCAATATAAAGGCAGTCCTCTCAATCAGTTACCTAAACATATAGTGCAAACATCGTTAAACTGGCAGCCAAGCGATAAGTTAGGGGGGTGGTTACGTGTGCATTATCGTGGTGAGGAAAGTCAACCAACCACAGGACCTTCACAAAGCAGCCTAATTGCACCTAACTACACGTTAGCCGATGTGGGTGGTAATTATGTTTTGACTAAAAGCGTAAAGTTAGGCTTTGGTATTTATAACCTATTTGATAAAGATATCACTGAGAATGAATATGGTTATGTCGAAGACGGACGCCGTTATTGGGCATCGCTCGGGTGGCAGTTTTAATGCATACCACTTAGTAACCCCTGCTTAGGTTAAGTAATAAGGTCTCAATTGAGGCCTTATTTTATAAATGGAGCTTTATAACTAACTGAAAATATAAATAAACTATTGCTGATGAAAAGTTTCTACTCTAAAGTTAGGGTAGCGTGTGTTTCTATTTCGAAGTTTGCAGCAATGTGTTTGGCTTTTAGGCTAGGCTGAGCTTATGTAGTGTGGTAATTCCCCATAAATAGGCGATAACGCAGCATAACTGGCAAACATACTATGCTCTAAGTGTTAAACCTAAATTGAACAAATTTTAATCCCGAAAGGTCAGTCTCCTTAGTAAGGTAAATATTTAATTACACGCTATAATAATTAACCAATATGAAGTGGTTAGATAAGATTTTTTAGCTATAGCATCTGTCGCTATGCAAAATAATACGAGGTATTTATTTGAATTTCCTTCGAAGCTTCCATGATATTGTATCTGATCAAAGTCAAAGTTTTGACGAGAAAACGCATAGTTTGCTCAAGTTTGGGCTTGATGTATTTAATTTAGATATCGCGATTGTTAGTAAAATTGAACAAAATATTTATACCGTGCTCTACGTTATAACACCTGATAATTCTTTAGCTTCTGGTACAACGTTTGATTTAGAAGGCACTTATTGTGTACATACACTCGCAGCAAATGCCGCGCTTACTTTTCATAAAGCGTCGAGTAGTCGCATTGCAAACCACCCATGTTACCTAAATTTCCAGCTCGAATCTTATATTGGGGCGCCAATAAAAGTCGGTTCAAATGTATTCGGTACAGTTAACTTTTCATCACCGGCTGTATCAACTCCCTTTTCACAACAAGCCCATGACTATGTTGAGTTATTTGCACAATGGCTGGGTGCTGAGTTTGCCCGCAAGATCACCAATGAACAGCTTATTAAAAACAACAATACGCTGTTAAAATTAGAGGCTGTAGCAAATATTGGCACGTGGGAAGTTGATTTACTCACTGATAAAGTCACTTGGAGCGAGCAAACACGACGTATTTACCAAGTTAGTGATAGCTATGTTCCTGATCTTAATGCTGCGACTGAATTTTTTAAAGCAGGAGAAAGCAGAGAAAGCATCGTTAATGCAGTGAACTCTGCAATACAAAGTGGCGAGAAATGGCATCTCGACCTCGAACTTGTTACCGCTAATGGACAGACTTTGTGGGTATCAACATTTGGTGAAGCTGAATTATTAAATGGTCGATGTGTGAGGTTATTTGGTACCTTACAAGACGTGACTGAATCGGTCATGCTTCGCGAAGAGTTAAAAAATAAAAAAGCAGAAGCAGAGCGCATGTTAGAAGATAGAAGCATGCTACTAGCTAAAATAAGTCATGAACTCAGGACACCATTGAACGGCATAACCGGAATGTTAACTACGCTATTAGGTGAGCGCCGTGAAGATAAGAGAGTTGAAAAACTAAAGATAGCTTTGCGTAGCGCGGATATTTTATTGAGTATAATTAACGAAGTGCTCGACTTTTCAAAAATAAACCACGGTGAGTTAAAACTCGAACCAAATCATTTTTTATTAAAAACAATTTTTGTTGATCTTGCTTCGTTGTACATTCCATTGTTTAGAGATAGTAAGGTTGATTTTCAAACAAGTATAACGATAGCAGATGACTGTTGGGCTTATTGCGATAATGCTCGGCTGAGCCAAATTGCGTCAAACTTATTAAGTAACGCGTTAAAATTCACTGACGAAGGCTTGGTAAAATTTAATGCTGATGTGAATGTAGTCGGTGATAAATTAGCCTTGCATCTTGAAGTGTGTGACAGCGGAAGGGGGATGACCAACTCATTTTTAGATTCATTGTTCTCACCTTTTACACAAGAAATAGACGCCAAAAAGAGTAAAGGTGGTACCGGCTTAGGCTTGGCAATCGTAAAAGAATTGATTGATTTTATGGGGGGGACAATAACGGTTGATAGTACTTTTAATCAGGGTACGACATTTATCGTGGATATCCCACTTGCAGTCGGCGCAGTACAAATCGAAAATAATCCTCGGGTAAACGTTGTCATAGCGGCAACTAATTTATCGGTTTTAGTTGTTGATGATAACCAAATAAACCGATTGGTACTGGACGCTTCGCTTGAAAAATTAAATATTAAAGCCGATTTTGCAGTTGATGGCGAAGACGCAATTTTAAAGTGTAAGCAAAAAAAATACGATCTTATTTTTATGGATTGCGTGATGCCGCAGCTGGATGGACTTGAGGCCACTAAAATTTTGCGAGCACAACATATTTGTCCTTATGCAGATACCTTAATAGTGGCATTAACTGCAAATACATCATCTACCGATAAAGTTGCGTGCAAAGAAGCTGGCATGGATATGTTTATTTCAAAGCCTTTTAAACTACATTCGATTGAGGAAGCGGTAGTTAATGCTGTAGGAAAGAACAAAACTAAAGAAATAAGCTAGTTTATTAACAGAGAAACATAACGTGGCCTAATATTTGTATGTTTTTTAATGTGGTATTTGATAAAACGCACTATGATTAGTTTTATTATCGCAATATATTATTATTTCTTTATAGCTCTCAACAGCAATGAACCGTATCCTAAGATACGTTATACACTATTACGCAATGATTGATTGCTTAACTGATGGGTACTGTAAATAAATAATAAAGACTGTATTTTTACTGTTTGAGGCATGGAGTTGAATGAAAAATAGTGGTGTGATTTGTCTCTCGGATGTACTTGAACTGATGCTTGACGCTGTTTGCGTGGTTGACAAGCAAGGGGTATTTGTTTTTGTGAGCGCGGCTTTTAAAGACATTTTTGGTTACGAGCCTTGCGAAGTAATTGGTAAACCAATGCTCGACTTTGTTTATAAAGAAGATATTGAGATCACGCTTGACGCAGTAAATACGTTATTATCTGGGGGCTCTAAACCGCGCTTTGAAAATCGTTGGGTGAGAAAAGACGGGCGAGTGGTGCATATATTATGGTCTGTCCGCTGGTCTGATTCACATCAGTTCAGAATTGCTGTTGCTCATGATATCACCGAGCGCAAAAAATTTGAAAAGCAATTACAACATATGGTGGGACATGATCAGCTAACGGGTTTACCCAATCGCATGCTGTTACTTGACCGAATTCAATCAACATTAAAGAAGGCTGACCGACAGCAAGTTGAATTATCGCTACTATTTATAGATTTTGATGGTTTTAAAGAAGTTAATGATTCATATGGGCATCAATGTGGTGATCGATTATTGCAAGCAATTGCAGCTCGGCTGCAAGGGTGTATTCGAGGATCTGATACTGTTGGGCGCTTAGGTGGCGACGAATTTTTAGTCTTACTTCATGGGATTAGCTTACGCTCAGACGTACAAAAAACAGCTGAAAAAATCCGCAAAGAGTGCGAACAAGCTTTTGTGATAGATGAACATTCATTACAGCTTTCAGTCAGTATCGGTATCGCCAGTTATCCTGAAATGGGCGAGAATGAACAACAACTTATTCAACATGCAGATCAAGCAATGTATGTTGCAAAAAATGCAGGGGGTAATCGTATTGTCTAAACACGTTACTCCCCTTTGATCAAAATCAACATTTAGCTTTATAACTAATATTTTTACGTCTTTTTTGGTTTGTTAGTTGCTGTCTTTACTTGTAGACATTGAACTGCCAACCGATGCAACTATCACCAAAAGAATGGCTAACCATTGCCAAAGAGTTAATAACTCGCCTAAAATAATAAAGCCAGCAAGTGCCGCAATAGCGGGCTCTAAGCTCATCATAATACTAAACCCTTGTGCAGGCATATTACGCAGTGCAACCATTTCCAGTGTATAAGGTAGGGCACTTGACATAATAGCAACCAATAAACCTAAAGGGATCACTTCCCAGTTTAGTAGTGCACCACCTTGAGAAATAGCACCATAAGGCACTAATATAAGTGCAGCGACACTCATACCAAGGGCAACAGTCATCCCGCCAGAGCTTTGATTACCCGTTTTTTTGCCAAATAAGATATAGCCAGCCCAACACGCACCAGCTCCCAGTGCCAGAATCACGCCCAGTAGATCGAGACTTTCTTCACCTTTCATATCCGGGAGCAACATTACGATCCCCGATATAGCACAGGCGACCCAAAATAAATCTCGCTTACGTCGCGATGATAGCAGCGCTACCGCTAACGGGCCGGTAAATTCAAGGGCGACCGCAATCCCCAATGGAATACGCGCAATGGCGTAGTAAAAAAAAATGTTCATACCGCCTAAGCATAAGCCATAAACAATAATTGGCATGCGTTGACCCAGTGGCGGAAAGGCGCGCCAAGGTTTAAACACTAAGCACAATATCGTTGCTGAAAAACCTAAACGAAGTGCGGTTGTCCCTTCAGGGCCAATTAATGGAAATAGTTGCTTAGCAATTGAAGCGCCTGACTGAATAGTCACCATGGCAAGTAATACACATATAAAAGCAATGAAAAAAGGAGAAATAACTCGAGACATAACGTATAAAAAATGAAAAAGGAAATTATCTGCAGAGTGTACAGATTAATGTAACAATTTAATATATTTGCGATAAATAGCAGCCATTAAGTGATGCAGGCTCACGTATTAAACAATGCGTGAGCCTTTATTTACCTTATGAACTCTATTGTTTTGTGATCCAGAATTACTTTATCTTTAATGGGTTTTTGCTTTAAGCGTTTAGCGATAAAGAAAAACATAACTGAGAAAAGTGTGGCTATAAAATCAACAGAATAGCTTTCGTAATAGGGGAGCAGAGCTAAATTATTCAGGCCTTGAATAACACTCGAGATGGGTAAACATACGGTTAAAATCGATAATGTTATTAAGCCAGTATAGCTTGCTTTGTTAGCGCCTAGTGTAAAGCAGTAGGCTAAGGAAATAAAAAAAACAACATAATAACACTGCATATAATGGTGATTAATGTTATTTATCAGTATGTTACTCCATTTTGCTAACAATAATACTGCAACAACAGCGAGCATGGATCCTAAACACACGCCAATCGTTAACTTTGCCATAATATGTGTGCCGGTTTTATTTGCATCTTTTTTCATTCGTTTGTCTATCCATAATAAGTTGCCTGAATAAAAAAGCAATGCGCCGAATAGTCCCATTATAAAGTAAGCCCAGCGACCCCACTCACCGCCATATGTTCCAAAATGCAGTGAAAAGATACTCGCGACAAAATTGCCCCAGAAGCTTTCTTCACCCTGTGGGTAAGTTGATCCGCTGATCTCTAAAGTATACGGGTTCATAAATAAATAATCCGTATCAGGTCCACGTACCACTGCAGAATCATTACTCATTTTAAATACAGCGGAAGGGGACGCTAAATTCAATCGACTGTAGCTAATATGTATTGGCTCATAGCCTGTAGCGTAGCCCTTAGCCGCTAGTATTTGTGTATCAATACGTTTCAGTTCGCTGATGTTATAAGCGTGTGTTGCGGTTGGGGGACGCTCAAATAGTGGTTTGTCACCATAAAACTGGGCCAAACCATCATAAATTAAGTCGTGAAAAGCAAATACAATAACAGTAAACGCAATGATCAAATGAAAGGGCAAACTCGCAACGCCAATAAGGTTATGGCTATCTAACCAAAAGCGACTCGGGCCTTTTTCTTTTCGCAGCGCAAAAAATGTTTTTACCAGTGTTGGTAAAAGGATAATTACACCGGACACCAAGGCTAAAAAATACAGTCCTGCAGCAATACCTAGAATGTAAACGCCAGATTGGTCGTGGCCAATTTCACCAATAAAGCCTGCGGTACGGTGTAGGTAATCGATTAAATCAGCAAGTTTATGTTCTGCTTGATCAGCAATTATCAGCTTTTGATCTTCATCAAGATATGCTGTTTGCTGTTGATTATCTAGGTGCATGCCACGAGCTTGACCTTGTGTATACCACGACAGTGGCGCAGCTGTTGTTAAAAGGTCGAGTTCAAAACCTTTTGCCATTTGCTCAGGATAAACAGTGATGGCTTTGTCGACTAAGCTTTGATAGTTTGTAGTAGTGGGATCGGTAAGTGGTGCAGTAGTTGGCTCTGCCCATTGTTGGATTTCATGTTTAAACATGGTCAAACTACCAGCATAAAAGCCGATGAAAAGTACTAAACCTGCAATGATCCCCGTCCATGTATGCACACCTTGGTAGGTGCGTAAAATATCGGCTCTTACTTTCATAATCCACCCCTTAACAGCAAAAATAAACTATACAAGATAACATTTGCTCCACCGAGTATGAGCCAAGCTTGCCTCGCTGAATTAAATAAATAAGTAAAACTAAAGAGCGTGAGCCATAAAATCGGGATCATCCACATATTAAATTGAACCTTGTCTTGGGCATCAATTCCGCCTGGGCCGTACCAAGCAAAAAAAGCAATCAGAATATAAGCCAGCGCTAAACCCAGCAATACACCAGCTAAACTTTTACCAAGCCAAGTTGGTTGAATTTTTTGTCTTTGCTCAGATGTCATTTCTTAGCCCTTTCACTTTAATTAAGCTTGCAAATGGCATGACCATTAAAGCGAGCATCAGTATTAAAATAATAAAGAAGCTTGCTGCTAATTTAGACAGTGTAGAAAAAGAAATGATAATTGCAGTTATAAACAGCATTAGCGCAAGTGTACGCCAGTGTTTAGAAATAGGTTTAGTAAGTAATCTTTGATGGCGATTACTGCAGTAGAGCACAGTTATAGCAATGAGTAAGATAACAATAACGGTAAATTGAGACATAAGAGCAATAATAGTTTATTTTTAATGCCATTCTAAATGATAAGTAAACTCAATTGCAATACTGTAGTTGATATGGTATTTTTTCGCGCAATTTAAAATGTCTCAAAAAAAGGAAATTATTTTGGCTGCTTTATTTAAACGCAATAAGCTTTCACTGCTTATTGCCAGCGCGCTGTTATTTACTCAAGCTCAGGTATTAGCAGATGATGAGGGTAATCGCGAATCAATCGATACTATCGTTGTTACGGGTGAAAAAATAGCAAAATCACTTAAAGACACTATTACCTCAGTTGCGGTCGTCGATAAGTCGTTATTAGAAAATGGTCAGCTAGCATCTGTTTCAGAAGCGCTTGCAGAAATGGCGAATGTAGTGGTGTTAACGGGGTCAGTTCCTGATATGCGTGGTGTGTCAGGTAACGGTGGAGCAACAGGGTTTAATTCGTTTAGTGGTGGCTCTAAAGCGCGAGTATCAACGTTAGTTGACGGTGTAGGTCAGCCGTTTGTCGCTGATTTAACCGGTGATACTGGTTTGTGGGATATGGAGCAAATAGCAGTGTATCGAGGTCCACAATCAACAAGTAATGGTCGTAATAGCATTGCTGGCGCTGTTTATATGACAACCAAAGCACCGACTCAAGACTTTGAAGGCGCAGTGCGAGTCGGTTACCGCAATCAAGATAGCTACCTTGACACCGCAGCCGTTGTTTCCGGTGCATTAGTTGAAGATGTACTTGCTTTTAGGTTATCGACTCAATATGTTGATGGTGAAACTTACAGTAACCCAACTGTCTATGAAACAAATCCGACAGATCGCGATCTAAATAAATTAAACACCTCAAGCACCCGAGCAAAATTACTTTATACTCCATTTGATGATCTATCAATTCAACTAAGTTATTCAAACTACAGTGAAAAAGGAAATTCTGGTCGTCATTATTATGAAGGTGACAACCCATCTGATTATATACCACTGTTTCAACGTATAATGGATACAGATTCAGATACAACACAAATCGATTTTGAATATAAGATTGATGAGAACTTCTCTGTGGATCTGCTGGTGGCATATATGGATTATCATTGGGCGTTTGATGCTTATGAGCCGCTAGCAACAGCAGAATCTGATGTTACTATGGATGAAAAAAATATTACCATTGATGGTAAATTAAACTTCGGTCTTAGTAGTGATTTTTACTCAGGTTTTATTGGCTTAGCTTATTTCGATCGAGATCAAGATTTCGACAGTACTGGAGCAACAGATTATTTTGGTGATGATAGCAGTGATTCGATAGCTATTTACTCAGAGGCAAGCTTCAACCTAACAGATAAGTTAATAGTAACAGGTGGCTTGCGGGTTGAACATGAAAGTCAACTTCGTAACTTTAACATGGCATTTAGAGGCGATGCCTTAGCTGAACAGCTAGATGATTCTAATACTATTAAATTACCTACCTTAGCTATTCAATACAAAGTTACCGAGGCAACTACTTTATCAGCCAGTGCGCGGCGTGGTTATAATTCCGGCGGTGGTGCACTCGACTTTAATGCTGAAGATTATTATTACTATGATGAAGAAACTGTTAATACCTATGAGGTAGGCACACGTAGTGTATTAAATAACGGCGACATTAATATCAGTGCAAATGTCTTTTACAATAACTTTGACGGTTATCAGGCATTAAGTTCAGATCGTAGAATTACTAATATCGATGACGCTCATAGTTATGGTTTAGAGCTTGAGGCTTACAGTATGTTAGGTGAGCAATGGCAGTTACATGCTGGTCTAGGATTGTTAAAAACAAAAATTGACGCATCTACAACGTATTCTGAAGCGGTTGGTAACGAACTTAATTCAGCCCCTTCATTTACAGCCAGTTTAGGTCTGTCTCATTGGTTTACTGACAACCTTAAAATCAATGTCAGTGCAAATTATGTCGATGAGTATTACGGTGATCTTACTAACAGTGAAGAGCGCATGGCAGGTGATTACACTATTACTCGCGCTACAATAAGCTATGACACAATGAATTGGTTAATTAGCGCTTATATTAATAATGCCTTTGATGAACAAGGTTATACCAGTGTAGAGCCTGTAAGTGGCAGGTATCCAACTGGTTATGTCTCTGTAGTTAGCCCACAAACATTAGGTGCTTCAGTTACTTATCGTTTTTAGCTACTCTAAAACCTTAGGCTGTTGCTGTATAAAAGCCTGAGGTTTTTAATCCAGAGATCCGTTAACTTAATTTAAACTTATTTATTTGTGTATTTAAATTAATCGCAACTTGCGCGAGTTCACTAGACGAAGACGAAATTTGTGCGGTTTGCGACTTCGACTGCATACTGGCATCTTGAATACCAGTTAAGCGTTCAGCTATATCTTCGGTTACTTGTGCTTGTTGCTCGGATGCAGCTGCAATGGTTCGGTTTGCATCTGAAATTAAGCGCACTTGGGTGCTTATTTCTTTGAGCATTGAGCCCACTTTTTCTGAGTTTGATACTGCGTCTTTAACCCGCGTATCACTGCTACGGATCCGTTCGGTTACAGCGTTACTTGCAGACTGTAAGCTATTGATTTTTTGTTGTATCTCAACTGTTGAGCTTTGTGTTCTGCTCGCTAATGTCCTTACCTCGTCGGCAACGACGGCAAAACCTCGACCTTGTTCGCCAGCTCGTGCGGCCTCAATTGCAGCATTAAGTGCTAATAGATTAGTTTGTTCAGCAATATTGCTGATCACATTTAAGATCACCGCTACTTCGTTAACTGAAGATTCGAGATCATTTAAATCATTAATTGACTCGGTTAATATTTCAGCAACCGATTCGACAGAATGAATACTCTGATTAACGACATCGATCCCTGCTTGTGTTTTAGCATCCGCATCTCCTGCGTTTTGAGCCGCTTCAGAGCAGTTTTTTGATACTTCTTTGACGGCGGTGGAGTTTTCATATACTGAACTTGAGATCACCTCAATTGCTTGACTCTGCTCGTCATTAAGCAGTCTTGCCTGCTGTGCAATAGAATCTAGCTCGTTGGCAGCAATTTGGGCTTGTTGGGATTGCGAGTTAATTTCTGACAGTAAGGTAGATAGTTTATCGATCATAATATTAAAACTGGCTGATAACTCTGCAATTTCATCGTTACCGGAGTGAGCAATTTTATGCGTTAGATCACCATTGGCGATTCGTTGTGCTTCATTGACTAATAGCGTGGTTGTCTTTATTACGCGCTTCTCTAGCTGTAAGTAGCATAAAATTAAAATAGTGATTATAACTAATACCATCACAATACTAATAAGGCTTAAATTAGCAACACGGTTGTTATTATTCATTACTTCTTGCAAGCTGCTGTTTTCTACTGCAGCTAAAAATTCTTGCACCGGTGTCTGTATTTTAGCTACTTCATCCATATATCCCTTATCGGTTAGCAGTCCTATTGCCTGTACCCACTGTTTTGATTCGCTCGTATTTAATAATGATGGTGATTGCCCAGCAAAACTACTTACCAATTGAAAAGCTTGTTCTTCAGTGTTGACTAACTGCAAAGAGAGCGAGTTAGATTTATTTAGCAAAGCAAGTTCTTGTTCATTCACATTGAATTCTTTTAAGCGATCAATATAAGATTTTTTACGACCGTCTAACCAGGGTTCAGTTCCTTCAATTTGATTTACAAGTTCATAGTATTGTTTTTTATAGCTAGGTTGTAGGGTGACAACATATTGTCGGGCAAGTTCTGTTAGCTTGATAGAGTTGGAGGCAGACAGCTTAGCAAAATGACTTAGTTGATAGCGTTGCTGAGCTGATTGTTGACTATCAGATAATCCCGTTTTTAACAGTAATATGATAATGAGTAGCCCTGCTGCAATTGTGATTGCTAGAGCAAAAACAGTTCTAAGCATTAATCTAATTGTCAAAATTGCCTCTGCTGCGATTTAATTATAATGCTAAATAACTATAGAATATAATTTCAATTAACTAAAGAATTCATGGATTTTATTTGCAAACTAGGAAGATTTGGATACGCATTAAATTAGTGAGCAGATTGCAAGCGTATGATAAAAGTGACAACAACATTGGCAAGCCTCAAAGCATTGAGGCGTTGTTTTGCGTGAATAATATTTTGTAGCTTATAGCCGGTCGGCAGGATAAATAACACCAAGTTGCTGTCTTGCTTTATCAAGTACAGCCATCACATTGATACTTAGTTGATGGGTATTGATAGGTGATTCGAGTTGTCCTGCGTTGGCGATTGTAATGAAATGGGCAACTTCGTGGCGCATAAAGTGTTCATCAAATGGCTGTGATAATTCTTCAACACCGCCATCATTAGCAATAAATTGTATCTGTTTTAATAACGAAACGGCTTCAATTCTAATACGGCCCAGCTCACCTTGGATTTCTGTAAAATTATCACCTTGAGATATTTTTGAATAACTGATCACTGCTTGCTTATCACTATAATTTAGTAATACATCACCAGCACCATCTACCCCTGTTTCAAGTAATACTCCACTGGCTTTTACCGTGTTTGGTGCACCCCAAAGTGCAATCAAGATATATAGCGGATAAACCCCTAAATCGACGAGCGCACCATTAGCGAATGCTGGCAAAAAGGTGTTAGGGCGCTCACCATTTTTGTATTTATCATAGCGTGATGAATATTGACTATACTGACCTATGTATTTACGTGGCGTCCCAATTTTGGCAATGGCTTGTTGTAAAACGGTAAAGTTAGGCAGGTGAGTGGTCATCATCGCTTCCATATAAAGGCGATTATTTTGTTTTGCCGCGTCCACTATCGCGGCTAATTCTTGGCTATTTGCTGCTGCAGGTTTTTCACCTAACACGTGTTTTCCTGCATTTAAACAGGCCACAGCATAGCTTTTATGCAAACTATTGGGGGCTGCGATATATACAGCGTCTACACTGTCGTCGCTGCATACTTGCTCAATAGTCGTAAATACTTTTGCATTTTTTATAGCGTGCTTAGCTAAAAACGCATGACCGCTTTGCTCGGCACGCGAACATACGCCATATAATGAAAACTCACTGACTGTTTTAGCCGCTGCAAGTAAAGTATCGCTAATAAAATTAGTGCCGACTATCACAAAATTCATGGTCACTCCTGATTGTTGAATTGTGCAAGCCAAGCTTGCCAGTCTGCCTCAAAGCCTAACATTTGTTGGTGCTTTTTAGCTAATAGGTGTTTTTGTTTATCTTCACTGGCTTGAAATGGACCTACTCGGCACAACGAACAGCTATCAACTGCTAAGTAGCTTGGTATAGTTAATCGATTATGGAGTTCAGTCGTTTCTTTGGGGCTGAATACATAAGTGGTGCCACTGGTGTCTTTTACGTGTTTGTCACGATCAACATTACGGATTTTATAGCCAGGGAAAGGACTGATATCAAATGGCATTTGGCCGATATAGCGTGATGCTAAGCCATAATTTAAGCTGCCTTCAATATTCCACTCACGATATGGTTTAACATCTTTTGAGGTGATGTAGCACAACATTGGGCCATTGTTATCAAGAGCATAGCTGGTGGCATATTTAATATATTGGTGTAGCAAAGCCCGGTTGAGGGTGTTCATACTGGTTGTTTGGGTGTTTTCACGATAAGCACTCTCCCCGACAAAAGCAGGAATAAGCGGAAATTGAAAAATCACCACATCAAATAGCTCGCCATTTAAGCGTTGCCAGGCTTGTGGGTCAGTCACATCAAAACTATCAAGTACCGTAATGTGATGATCTCGCAGTGCATTTAGTGCGTTATCAGCATATTTGGAGGTAATCGTGGCTGCACTATCATAGGTAGAAGCAACTAACTTGGCCGGCTTTAGATCAGTAGATAAAGCATGAGAAAACGATAAGTCGCCATCGCCAACGGTAAGGATCCGCCAATTAGGATTTAAATACATTAATTCAATTATTCTAGTGGTGTGTTTTTAGCATCATGATCAATTAAACGTAAAAACGCTAAGCGAGTCTTTAGTCCTTCAATCGCGATTTGTTTGATAATTAAATTAAACGTGATTAATACTGCAAACGCAATATGAATAGGGCCATGAGTAAAGCCTGCGTCTGGATCGAAGAGCATTAAGCCAAACAGTAAAAAGAGTACCACGAGTGCAATTTCAAGCCATTGATTAGAATAAAACGATAATCGGCCTTCACTCTTATGATCTTTCTTGATTTGAATAGCACAAAAAAAAGGGATCACTTTAATTTTGAAATGAGCGCTTTTCTCAACATAGTTTTCACCGAGTTGATCAAGCTGTTGGCGCAATTGGTCTATCATTTTAGTTCCTCAAAAAGCAGTGCACGGATGGTACATTAATCCGTTTTAAAGGGCGAGCTAGTTAGGGTATAAACTAATGCCTATTACTAATATATGGCAAACAAACACCACTGAGGTTAATACAAAGCGCATTTTTTGATAATCAGCATGGTAGCTTTGCCATTGCGGGCTGGTTTTTTCAAATAGTAATACCAGCCAAAAACTAACCGCTAACCAAGCCAAGGTTATGTGTTGTGGTAAAAAAGCTAAAAAGCCAAGCGGTAAAATCGGTAGTATAGCCTTAATCGCATCTCGATAACTCTGTTGTCCAGCGTGCCATAAGTTACCACTCATAAAAGCCAAAATTGCAATACTATAAAAAGTAAAAAACTGCATATTAAAGTTATTACTACCGACTAATAACGGCCAACCGACACACGCTAAAAAGGGCAATAAGCCTAAATAGCCTAACTGGATATGATTGATGAATTTATTCATGGCTTACCCCAAAATTAACTAAAAATACGTATTCGCGATATTTTTCAGTGAGCATTGTAACATTAGACGCAAAAAAAGCTTTAGCCCTATCTGTCCAGATGACAATGACCGCTTCAGTCAATAAAATCGATTGAATTAATCTAAACAATCAATTTTATTAATTTTTATTTACACCTTATTGTATTACTCAAGCCAACGCAGCAACCTGCGTTGTTTACACTTTAAATAAACAAATGAGGAATACTATGAGCACTTCATTAATTAACACTAAATTACAACCTTTCAATGCAACGGCTTACCACAATGGTGATTTTGTTGAACTATCAGAACAAGATGTTTTAGGTAAGTGGTCTATTTTCTTTTTCTACCCAGCTGATTTTACCTTTGTATGTCCTACGGAACTGGGTGATGTTGCAGATCACTACGCGCAATTACAAGAAATGGGTGTAGAGGTTTACTCCGTATCGACTGATACTCACTTTACTCACAAAGCATGGCACGATACATCAGACACTATTGGTAAAATTACTTACCCTATGATCGGTGACCCAACAGGACGTATTACACGTAACTTTGGTGTAATGATCGAAGACGAAGGCCTAGCACTTCGCGGTACGTTTGTAATGAACCCTGAGGGCGAAATCAAAATCATTGAAACACATGATTTAGGTATTGGCCGTAGTGCCAAAGAGCTAGTACGTAAAGTACAAGCGGCACAATACATTGCGACTCATGATGGTGAAGTATGTCCGGCTTCTTGGCAGCCAGGTGAAGATACACTTGCTCCTTCTTTAGATTTAGTTGGCAAAATCTAATTCGCCAAGCGTAGCTACATTAAGCGCGGCTTAAGTCGCGCTTAAAATCACGTTACCCATTACACAATTTTTAAGCACATTAGTTTTATACAAAACAAGAGTGTGATGGATTTATTTTTGCTGAAAACAAGGGCGGAGCCATGTTAGACAACAATATTAAAAATCAATTAAAAAGCCATTTTGAATCGCTTACTCAACCGGTTGAGCTGCTTATCGCCTTGGATGACAGCAAAAAATCAACAGAACTTGAAAACTTAGCTCACGATTTAGCATCGTTAAGCGATAAATTTACAGTATCGAACAACCCTGATATTGACGCTCGCACTCCTTCTATGGTTGTTTATTCAGCAATAAAAGATACCCATATCACCTTTGCAGGTGTACCAATGGGACATGAATTCACAAGTTTAGTGTTAGCCTTATTACACAGCGGCGGCCACGCAAGCAAAGCGAAGGCTGAAGACATTGAACAAATACAATCACTGGATCAAGCGCTTAATTTTGAAATTTACATTAGCTTAAGCTGTCAAACGTGCCCGCAGGTTGTACAGGCACTCAATACCATGGCAGCTACCAATAGCCAAATTAAAGCCACTATGATTGATGGGGCATTATTTCAAAACGAAGTTGAAGAGCGCAACATCTTAGCTGTACCAGCTGTGTACTTAAACGGCCAGCCATTTAGCCAAGGTGCGATGAGCTTAACTGATATTTTAAATAAAGTTGATAGTAAAGGGGCCGAGCGTCAAGCCACTTCTCTCAATGAAAAATCACAATTTGATGTGCTTGTCGTAGGTGGTGGCCCTGCTGGTGCATCTGCAGCAATTTATTCAGCACGAAAGGGTTTAAATACGGGCATTGTTGCTGACCGGTTTGGTGGACAAGTAGCTGATACGCTAGCAATCGAAAATTTTATATCTATTAAAGCAACCGAGGGGCCTAAGCTCGTAGCTCAGCTTGAAGAGCATGTTAAAGAGTACGATGTAGATGTCATGCACAATCAACGAGCCGTCGCTCTTAGTTATAAAAATGGTTATGAAATCACGCTTGAAAATGGAGCTGTGCTCAGTACTAAATCGTTAGTACTGGCAACGGGCGCTCGCTGGCGTGAAATGAACGTAGCTGGTGAACAACAATACCGTGGTCATGGTGTAGCGTATTGTCCACATTGTGATGGACCGTTATTTAAAGGCAAACCTGTTGCCGTTATTGGTGGTGGTAATTCGGGCATTGAAGCAGCAATTGATTTAGCTAATATTGTTGAGCACGTTACGGTACTTGAATTTGCAGATACGTTACGCGCCGATGAAGTGCTTATTCGTAAAGCGAAAAGCTTAAAAAATATTACTATTATTAAGAATGCCCAGACTACAGAAGTACTCGGTGATGGTAAAAAAGTGACGGGCTTAAGCTATACTGATCGCATCTCAGGTGAGAACAAACAGTTAAACTTAGCAGGTATCTTTGTACAAATAGGCTTAATACCTAACACTGAATGGTTAAAAGACAGTAATGTTGAACTCAGTCAGTTTGGCGAAATAATAATAGATGCAAAAGGAGCGACATCTTTAGCTGGAGTATATGCTGCGGGAGATGCAACGACCACACCATTTAAGCAAATCATCATTGCGATGGGCAGTGGTGCAACAGCAAGCCTAGGGGCATTTGATTACTTAATTCGTCAAATACCTAGTGAAGAGCAACGCGTAGCATAAATCAAATTATAGTCTCTTGATATAACAGCTCCCACCCATAGCTGTTTGTTCACCCAAGCCGCCCTCTCCAAAGGCGGCTTTTTTGGATAAAAAATTGTGCTAGTATTTAGACTTATTTTTTTAAAAGAGTTTTAGCATGTATCAAGGAAGTTGTTTGTGTAACAAGGTCACAGTGCAAATTGATGGCCCGATCCAGAGCATTATTCATTGCCACTGCTCGTTGTGTCGTAAAGCCAGTGGCACTGCATTTGCTACTAACGGGTTTATTAATCGTGCTGATTTTAAAGTAATTAAAGGCAATGAGTGGTTAAGCAGCTTTGAATTTAAACCAGGGCGTATCCGCTATTTTTGTAGTGCATGCGGTAGCCCAATTTACAGTGAAAACCTTGATGATATAAGCAGACTAAGGTTGCGTCTGGGTATACTCGATAGTGATATTACAGAGCGGCCAATTAGTCATAATTTTGTCAGCTCAAAAGCGAATTGGGAGCAAATAAATGCTGATATCCCACACTATGATGGTTTTGAACCGACCCGCTAAGTTCGTTGGCTGATAGTGTTTTTATAATAAGTAAACTGGTAAATAGTCTGTGCCGCAACTCTCTGTTGCTTTTAAAGCAGTTGTTTCCCAGTACTTGTTCATTGGTACTGAGCCGCGGTTATAAATTGTTCAAAACTCTCACACCACACAATAACAGTGTTAAAGCGTGCAATATTAATATCGGCTGGCACCTTAATTATAAAACCATCGAATGTATTTATGCTTGCAACCCTTGTCATTGTGCCTTTATAGGCTAAAAAATCGGCTTCATTATCAATAAAGCGATTAGCTAAATAAAGTTGGTAATCTGGGCCTGGGCTCAAGGTGCCATCAAAAGAGATCATTGCATTGGTTAATCTGACTTGGCCGTTACCATAATGCAAAGCATCGGAGCCTGCGAGATCAGCTTTGAATTCACCACTATAAAGTGCTTGCTGAGCATGTGTGGCTAGCTCAAGTTTGCTGGGGGATGGTGGGGCCGTTAAAATTGGCAGTGTGTATAACCCCGCAACAAAGCCAACACAAAATATCATCAGATAAACGACTACCTGCCACAATTTACGCATCATAATAAGACCTTATCCATGAGAGTATTCAGTATATAGGGCAAAACAAGCGGATGCCTTCATCTATAGTTATAAGCTAGCTTACAAAATTGGATTGGGCGAGTTCAATCTTCATTTAAGTATTTACTTTATTAGGGTGCTTGACCCTATTGTGAACTGACTTAATTGTTAGCTCGCAATAAGTAATGTGAGCTATGGTGTCGCTAATTTAGGTGAAAAACTTTTCTCGATGATAATGCGAGATCTCGTTCTTTTTCACCAAAAAATTGTTGATAAAGCTGCTCAAACTTACCGTTTTGTTGAAGTTTTAGTAACCCTGCCTCTAACTCCATTAGTAAAGCATCGTTTTGTTTATGAGTGTAAAAATAATAATGACTCGGGTATTGCAACATGATCGTTGGTTCAATCATTAAGTTTTGATGCTGCAGTTTAGTCACCTCAGCGGCAATAGCTGATACAGAGCGAGGAAAATAATCTGCCAAACCTGTCTCGAGTGCTCTAGTCATGCCTTTATAATCTAGCTCACCATTAACAGTGAAGCCATTGCGGATAAGTACATCATAATCAGACCAACTTTGCTTTTGTAATGCGATTAAAGGCTTAAGCTGTGCTGAAGTTGATATTTCAGCGAAGCGCGGTTGTTGATTTTTATTAATTATTAGTAATCGCTTGCCGTGTAAACCTTGGTAAATTGACAATGAGGTATGATGTAAATCTGGGTAGCTATTAGCAGGGAGCGATAGCCAAGCTAAATTAATACTGCTTGCTTTTGACAACTCTTCCACCACGCGTTTTTTATTCATTGGTCTAATGGAGTATATAAAATTAACCTGTTTTCCTTGCTCAGCAAAGGCGAGCGTTAACAGCGCATGAATATAGTGATTACGAGGGGTATCTGTTGTGCTGGGGCTGGCTAAATGAAGATTAACGATTGCTTCATTTGCGTGTACAAAGCTAGTAAACGCTAGAGGCAATAACAATAACCAGAGCACGCCAAAATTATACAATTTCATCATTGAGCTATAACTTAAAATTTTATGACTCTAGTATAGCAAAATTATAATACCTTTTTTTTGCAAAAAATATTATAAAAACGTAGAGGCTTTTGAATTACGTATTATACTTGTAAATATTAAAGATGTAGCTTTGGAATACTATGTTAAATAATTATTTGGTCCGTTCCCGTTTAATCGTACTCGCTCTTTTACCTGTTGTAATATTTACGATTACTGCCATATTTTCAATTAGTACTATGGGAGGGTTAGTCAAAGGAATTGGCAGTTTATATGAAAACCGTGTCGTACCATTGAAACAGATAAAAACAGTGTCAGATAACTACGCAGTTAATATTGTTGATTTACTTCATAAATTTAGAGCTGGGACTATAAGCCAAAATGATTTATTAGCGGCAGTACAGCAGTCTCAAAATACAGCCGATAAAGAATGGAATACTTACCTTAGTACAGACTTAACCAGTGAAGAAAAAAGCTTAGTAAATACTGTTGAACAAAAACTTAAGCCAGTTCAAGCGCACCTCAAAAATTTGTTGAATAAAATACGCAATGGGGATTTCCAGTCACTCTCTCAACAGCAGTTTGTTACTGATCTATATGATGTATTCGATCCGTTAAGTGCGAGCTATCAAGCTTTAATAGAGCTGCAATTAAATGAAGCGAATCACTTTAAAAAACAAGCCGACGAAAACTTTGCGTTAGTAAGTCTAGTGATGAAATTATCAGTAGCACTGTTGATTTTTTTGTTGTTAGCCATTGCTTATTTTATTTATCGTTCAATTCAAAATCCATTGATGGCGCTGCGCGATACCATTACGCAAATTGCAAATAATGCTGACTTGCGAATACGAGCCAATGTACTTGGTGAAGATGAAATTGCAGATACTGCGCGAAACTTTAATAATATGTTGTCACGTATACATACTTTAGTAACCGATGTATCTGGGGCGACGTTAACTTTATCTTCTGCGGCAGAAGAAATGAACTCAATTAGTGAGCAAGTGGCCTCAACAGCCACAGAGCAAGAGCAACAGTCTACAATGATTGCGACAGCCATTACGCAAATGAGTAGTGCGATTGAACAAGTGGCACAAAATGCGATGGCCACATCAGAAAAAGCCACTAATGCAGATAGTAAAGCACAACAAGGGCAGCAAGCCGTTGCTGATAATATTAGCTCAATCCAAACGTTATCTAAGTTAGTAAATACAAATACACAATTAATAAACGATCTTAATACACAAACAAATGATATAAATCAGGTTGTAATGATGATCCAAGGCGTTGCAGAGCAAACTAACTTACTGGCTTTAAATGCTGCGATTGAAGCCGCAAGAGCAGGGGATTCTGGTCGTGGTTTTGCTGTTGTTGCCGATGAAGTAAGGCAGCTTGCTCATAATACCCAAAAAGCCACAGCGAGTATTAATGAAATGATCAGCAAGCTACAAGGCATGGCTCAACAAGCTGTTGTTGCTATGGGCAACGCTGAAAGTAGTGCACAAGAAAGTGTTGATCATGCAGAATATTCATCACAAGTTTTAACTGAAATAAATCAAGAGGTAACCGAAATTGCCGATATGAACACGCAAGTGTCAACAGCCACTGAAGAGCAAAAAATGGTGGCCAATGAATTAAGTAGTAACATCAACGAGTTTAGTTCTAGTATTGCATCAGTGAGTGAAAGTTCACAGCAAAACGCACAAGCATCACAGGAGTTGGCCTTACTCGCAAGTATGTTACAACAACAAGTAAATGAGTTTAAAATATAACACTGTAATGAGTGTACCTTGTTATTAATAGAGTACGAATGACAAGGTACAGTCTAAATTTATTCGTTTTCACAAGGTTTGGTTCGCGCAGTTTTGTGACAACATCAGCAAAAAAAATAAGCTGCCACACACTTTTTTATAGATAAAATCATTGTTCTATAGCTGTATGCTTTGCAAATGTTGCTGTGCAGCCACAATCCCCATTTGGTAACCATCGCTGAGCTTTTGATAGTTTTTAGTGGTGCGGCCAACGTTAAAGTCAGCAGGTGGTGCGATGATATTTATTTTACAGTCTGCAGGTGGATTATGAATAAACGCAATACTGGCATTATAGTTATCAGCACGAGCTAAAGATGCACTGGCAAGTGCCGGGTGGTTTTTATAAATGCGGCGTGTAAACCATGGGGCCTTACTGGTTTTTTTACGATATCCAAGTGGTTGTGATAAAACTACCGTGATTTCTTCAGCCCCCATTTGATAGGCTTTTCGGATCGGAATTGAATCAGCCACACCGCCATCGGTCATGGCAATACCATCAATTACTGGGTAATCTCGATAAGCAATAGGAATCGCACAGGAGGCTTTTAACTGCTGCTCCATTTGCTCTGCTGTCGCTTTTAAATACTGCGCTGATGCTGTGTCTATATCGGTAGCGACAATATAAAATTCACAGTTCTGTGTTGCAAATGTGCCAAGATCTAAACGAATATCAGCCATGGTGGTTTGCCATAACCAATCTAAGTCAAATAAATGTCCACCACGGATAAAGCGCGCTAAATTAATAAACTCGGGTCGGCATGAATAATCAGTGATCACTTTATGATTACGTTTAGCTTGTTGGCATAAATAAGCCGCAATATTCGTTGCCCCAGCAGAAACACCAAAGCAGCGATTAAATGGTTGGTATTGTGCCCCTAAGAACGCATCAAGTACGCCGGTGGCAAATATGCCGCGCATTGCACCACCTTCTACAACAAGGGTGTGTTTGTTGTTGCTCACCAAATTTTCTCCTTTAACTACTAACATTCGAGTTAATCACTTTGCAGTGCTTCAATAGGGTCAAGCTGTGACGCTTTGATCGCGGGGTATACACCAAAAATAAGGCCGACTAACGCACAAATACTAAACGATAGCACGATGGCGGTCATTGACCACGATACCGCCCACTGCGAGTACATAGAAATAATTTCAGACAAGCCAATACCAAATACCACACCCAGTAGGCCACCTAAAATAGAAATGGTAAAGCTCTCGGCAATAAATTGTATTCGAATGTCTTTTTGTGTTGCACCAATAGCACGCAGTAAGCCAATTTCTTTAGTGCGTTCAAGCACCGTCGCCAACATGATATTCATAATACCGATACCGCCAACCAGGAGTGAAATGCCTGCCACGCAGGACATTACAATATTAAATATTTGCTGGGTTTGTTTTTGCTGGGCTAATAATGCGGCAGGAATAACTAATTCAAAATCATCAATATCACTGTGGCGATTTTGCAGTAAATGTTCCAGTGCTTGTGCGGCAACAATTGGATCAACCGATTTATCAATGGCTAGTTTCAAGCTGCTGACTTCACTATCAAGTAAGCCACTTTCAAAGCGGTGTAATGCAGTACTAAGTGGAATAAATACTTGGTTTTGTTCGTTACCGAGTTTGACTCCTTGAAATTCTTTTTTCTTTAAATAAGGCGCTTGTAAAATACCGACTACTTTAAACCATAAGTGGTTAATTTTTATTTGTTGACCGAGTGCGTCACCTAACGGAAATAGTTGCTTGGCAGTATTTGCGCCAAGCATTGCCACTTGAGCAAACCGTTGTTGATCGTTTTTATTTAATATACGCCCAGCAAATAGTTGAAAATGTGACAGCTGAAAATAATTAGCGCTTACACCTACGGCATTGGCGTCGCTGTTATTGTATTGGCTAAAAATATGATACGTCTCGATGGTTTTTTGTGCGGCAAAATCGGTAACAAAAGGCAGCGAGTCGTGGGCAACTTGGGCATCACGCAGGCTTAAACCGGCCGAATGCTTACGTTGCTCTTTGAGTTCTTTTTCATCGAACTCTTTGCCATTAACAATCAAATTATATAACCCCATAGAGTCAATCATTTTCATGGCTTCACGTTCAGCACCTTCACCAATATTGAGCATAGCAATGACGGCACCGACACCAAATATCATCCCTAATAAAGTCAGTAAAGTACGTAATTTATGCTGTGCAAGCTCTAAGGCGGTGTCGATAAATAAAGTTAAATATTTCATCAGATGTCCTTTATATCAATGAGTGAGATCACATCATTAGCAGCTAAGCCTGCGAGGATCTCTACATGACTAAGGTTATGTTTGCCTAATGAAACGGTCTTTTTGACAAATTCGCCAGCTTCTTCAACATAGACATAATGCGCATTTTGTTCGGTAAAAACACTTTGTTTAGGTACCACTAAACGCTCACTTTGCGGTGTCACTAAAATAGTCGCATTGAGTTTTAAACCCGGGCGTAAAGCGTCACTTTGCTGATTTATCGTTGCTTTTAGTTCGTAAAATTTTTGTGGGTCGCCGCGTTTTATTGATTTAGGAAACGGTGATACTTCAATTAACTCGCCACTAAATTGCTGCTCAGGCAATGCAATAAGTTTGAATGTAAGTGACTGACCTACGGATAAATCGATTGCTTCACGTTCAGACACATATAACATCAACTGCATTTGGCTAACATCAGGCAGTGCTGCTATTTTTTGACCAGGCCATAAGGATTCACCCGCTCGCGGTTTTTCGCCGCGCCAATTAGTACTATGGGTTAATAAGCCATCGTGAGGGGCGATGATCTCAAGCAATGATAGGTTAGTGTTCAACGTTGCTAATTTTTGTTTGTATTGGTCTTCTTTCATTTTTAATAACATCAACTCTCCGGTGGCACTTTGCTCAAAACGGCCAGTTTGCCAGTCGTAGTAGTTATGTTTTGCATTTAAAAACTCAACATTTTGTTGTGACTCTAAAATATCTAATTTAGAGCGAATGCGTTCATCTTCAATTGAGTAATCTTCGGCAAATTGCTTTTCTTCATTAACCAATACAATATCGTGCTCTAAAATAGTCTTATCTTTATCTATTTCTCCTGATTTTTGTGCTAAATCTTGCGCTGCTAAAGCCGCTTGATTAGTGTTTTTTTGGCTTTGCCGACGCATTTGTTCGCCATCAAAACGAGCAATGACCTGACCTTTTTTAACTTGGCTATATTCTGGCATTAACCACGCTAAAGTTTGTGGCCCACGGCTTGATGCTGGCGCAACAATCAGGGTTTCATTTGCCGCGATCAAATGCCCTTTGGCTTCAACCTCAGTTTTAAAACTGTGTTCACTAACCGTATAAGTAAGCGCGTTTTGAATTTCATGTTCTTTTGAACAACCGCTGATAAATAAAGCTGTAACGATTAAGCTAAGTGCAAAGCTCGTTTTCATAATTTTACCTCGTCGCCTAGTTGTAGGCCGCTTTTAACTACGGCGAGATTATCGGTAAAGTGACTTATCTCTATAAATTGTTTGTTATTTTCAGTGGTTGTAACATAGGGACCTTGTTGATCATATTGCAAACTGGTTAAAGGAATACTTAATACCTGAGGTAAGCGAGCGGTGGTGATCTCTAAGCGCGCAGTAAGTCCTGGGCGAATAACACTGGTGTCAATATTATCAATACTAACAATGGCATCCACAATCCGACGCTTATCTTGATATGACTTTTCTCTAAATACACGACCCAAACTCTTTATTTTCCCTGACACAACTAGTTCGCTACTGCCATCAATGGTTATTTTAACGGTTTGCCCTGGGGCAATTTTACCGCTGTCGGGTTCATCGATTTGTGCTTTTACTTGCATATTTTTAAGTACAGCAAGCTCAATAACAGGCTGACCAAATTGCACACTTTCACCAATGGATGACTTTTCACCTTCATAATTGGTTTTATAAATTACCAGCCCATCAATTGGGGCTTTTACCTTAAGGCGTTCAATATCTTGTAAATACTCGTCTACCTCACTTTGCAGCCGTGCAACTTTACTTTGCACCATTTTTAAGTTTAGTTCTTTGCTCTGTTGCTGAAACGTTTGCTTACTTTTAGCAAGCGTTAGATCGTTGTTTGCAATAGTAAAATCAATTTGTGACTTTTTACGTTCAACTTCAGAACGAGATTGATCAACAATCTCTGCTTTGCGTTTAGCTTTATCGTAGTTCATTTTCATTTCGGCAACGCTGAGGGTCAGTTCTTGCTCTTTGATAAGCTCTTTATTTTGCGCATTTTCGAGTTGTTTTTTTGCTCGCTCTAATGAAGATTGTTTGTCGATTAGCTTATCGCGAACTTGTTTGTCGTCAAACGATACCACCACTTGGCCTTTTTTAACTTGGGTGTTCTCCGCTAGCATAGTCTTAATTTGGTATTGCCACATACGGGCAACTGACGGCGGGGCAATGATCGCACTGGTTGATGACTCCAGTTCGCCATTGGCATTAACCGTGATAGCAATATCACTCTTTTTCACTAGATAATGTTGTTGCTCATCGTCATTACATGCAGTTAATAGCAACATACTCAATATTATGCATAAAACGTTATGATTCATCAGAGTCTTCTCCGATTGTTAATTTTGCACTCATGCCCGGTAACAGTTTTAAATTCTGAGCGTTAAAGTTAAAGCGAGTTCTAAAGTAGGCATCTTTGCCCCACTGAAGGCGTTCTTCTGGCTGAGTTGAAATTTCGCTTAAAGTCGCATTGAGCGGCTGTTGTAAATAGGCGTCAAATAACAATTGCGCTTGTTGGCCAAGTTGTAAATGTTGATAATCAATTTCGTGTACCCAGGCTTCAATGTAGAGTTCACTCATGGCCGGTATTTCGACAATTTTCCAGCCTGGTTGGGCTGTCATACCAACAAATGCTTTTTCGCCATTCCACGGATGGTTTGCATATAAAACGGGCCCTGTACGCTGTGCCTTAATGCTCATACTTGCCAGTTGCGTTTTATTGTATGCAAGGTCTGTTTTTAGTTGTTCAATAGTCAGTAACTGCTTATTGCGCGCAACGGTATTTTCAGTTTTAACTTGGCTGAGTTCTTCGGATGATTTTTGTTTATTGATCAGGGCTTTTTCAAGTTCGAGCTGATTTTTTTGATAATCATAGGTACTTAAGTTAGCGTGTGGAATAGCAGCATCTATGCGGGCACGCGCTAGTAAAAGCTCAGTGCGCTTAAAGTTAAACTCAGCTTCTATTTGTTTTTCTTGATTGCTAGTGGTGATCCTAAGCAGCTCTTCTTCGGCGGCCTCTAAACTTACTTCATCTTGTTCAATTTCACTGGCAATCGAGCCACTATCAAACACCACAACAACATCACCTTGTTGCGCTATTTCGCCTTCTTTCATCATCCATTGTACTTGTACTCGCCAATTGTCTGATTTTGGAGCATAAAAAATTTGCTTATCGCTGGCCTTCAGCTCACCACTGAGTAACACATTCTGCGCATTGCTTGAGAAGGCTAAGCTGTAAAGTAATAATCCTAAACAGGCTTTGAAACATTGATTTTTTAACATCCGCTATCCTCTATGATTATGCCATCTTTCATCCGAATAATTCGCTTAGCATAAGCAGCAATATCTTCTTCATGGGTTACCATGACCAAAGTATGACCTTGCTGGTGGAGTGAGCAAAGCAACTGCATAATTTCATGAGACGTTTTACTATCGAGGTTACCCGTTGGTTCATCAGCAAAAATGACTTTTGGCTCGTTTACTAATGCTCTGGCAATAGCAACTCGCTGCCGCTGACCACCGGACATTTCAAAGGGTTTATGGTGTGCGCGATTTTGCAAGCCAACCTTATCCAGCATCGCCATAGCGCGCTCACTGGCTTGCTGTTTTGGGGTGTCGGTATAGCGCAGTGGCAAAGCCACATTTTCTTGAGCACTAAGGCGAGTTAATAAGTGAAAGGTTTGAAATATAAAGCCAATTTTTTTATTACGGATAGCTGACAAACTTTCGTCATCTATTTCTTTAATACTTTCACCAGAGAGCAAATAACTGCCTGAGGTTGGTGTATCGAGACACCCAAGGATATTCATTAAAGTCGACTTCCCTGAACCGGAAGCGCCCATTACGGCGACAAACTCACCTTCTTGAATATGCAATGAAACATTACTTAATGCAATGACTTGTGTTTCGCCTGCGCCATAAGTACGGCAAAGATTTTCGACCCTGATCATACAGTTACTTTTTGTTTTTATTATTATCTGATTGGTTAAACTAGCGAGTTTTATAGCGAGACACAAGTCCAAATATAGTAGTTAAACATACGTCTATTTGCAGCCTTTAATTGTTTTAACATTTAAAGGCTAATTTAATCATTGTCAGTTAACAATTGCGTGGTTTTATATTTCATTTATTGCGTTTTAGCTAAGAGTTGTGCGGGTTTAGCGAATATTTTTTGTTACAAAAAAGCCAAGTAATTCGATAAAAACTTCTTGGCTGGCTTTATGGTAAAAATCATACAGCATATTCAGAGTGTTATACCCACATCTAGGTTAAATTGCTGCAACCCACATAACACCGACTTCTTTTTTTACCACTTTTACATGGGTGCCAGCACTTAGTGGTTGCTGGCTTTTTAGTTTCCAGCTCACTCCGGAATACGAGTAGGTACTAACACCTAACTCATCAACATCGCTAGTGAGCACAAAATCAAGCTCAGCAAAGTCACTTTTCACTTCTTTATTATCAACATTCTCTTGCATGCGTTTTAGCGGTTTCCATAGTAAAACAGCGCATGCGGCGGTGATCAAGGTGTTACTCCAAAGTGCGGTGGTTAATGAGTCTTCTAACAGCGCGAAGTTCATCATTAATCCAGTTGCAAATAATGATATACCCAAAAACAATAATATAAAGGTCGACATTCCCAGCACTGCTACTTCAATTATCAGTGCCAGTACACCTAAGATCATCAGTGTTTGGGCTAAATTATTGGTAATGAACTCCATAGTTTGCTCCTTTACAGCTTAACCTTTTTGTTTGGTATTTAAGGTATTAATAATCGACATCGCTTGCGCTACCATAGAGCTGGCATCGGTGCCGTTATCGGGTAATAAAACAACTGACGATTCTTTAGCAATGGCTTGTTTCGCGGCAATGGCTTTTGAGGCGAGGTCTAATTGAATGGCTTTTTGACCTTGCTCAGTATCAGCTGCTTCACCGACTTTACGTAGTGCATCAGCTTGTGCTTCGGCTACCGCAATAATGGCTTTAGCTTCACCTTCAGCACGCAGAATTTGCTCGGCTTTTTCTGCTTCAGCGGCTAGTACTTGCGCTTGTTTTTTACCTTCAGCGACATTGATATTAGCTTGACGATCACCTTCTGATTCTAAAATTTGTGCACGTTTAACACGTTCCGCTTTCATTTGTGCTTCCATCGCTTCCATTACTGATTGCGGTGGCACAATATCTTTAATTTCATAACGTAATACTTGAATACCCCAAGGATCTGCGGCTTGGTTAATTGCCGCAACAATATTAGTATTTAGTACATCACGTTCTTCAAAGGTTTTATCCAGCTCCATTTTACCAAGCTCTGAACGCATCGTTGTTTGCGATAATTGCGTAACGGCAAACACATAATCATCAACGCCATAAGTGGCTTTGTATGGATCCATAACACGGAAATACAATACACCATCAACAATCAATGAAATATTATCTTTGGTAATAGCAGATTGCGACGGCACATCTTGCGCTTGCTCTTTTAAACTACGATCAGCGGCAATACGATCAACAAACGGCACAATAAAGTTTAGGCCTGCTTCTTTAGTTGATTGATACTTACCAAAACGTTCAATGAGCCACGCACGGTTTTGCGGCACAAATTTAACACTACTTTTTAGCAGTACTAAAACAAAAATGAGTAAAAACGCCTCAACAGTGAATAACATGTTGAGAACTTGCGTTATCGGGTCCATAGATACTCTCCTTTAATAGTGGCCAATATGGCGTGTCACATATTTATTTAATTTATATACTTATAAACGTGACTAACCCTACATTACCATTGAGCTGTAAGCCCAGCTAGTGAAAAATCGTGACAAAGTATGTCGGTAAGTTAATTACGATTGCAATATTATGGTCATGTTTTTTGAAGATGCACACAGAAAGTATGTTTGATTTTTGATCTAAAGCAAATAGTTCAGGCAGAAAGGGAAGTCTGTTTGTGAGCCTCTCAGTTAATTTAAGATTAGCAAACTCAAAGTGAATACCTTACATAGTTAAACTCACCTTCATGTAAGAATAGACCCCGCACCATGTTTAGCTCAAAACAACGTACACATTTTTTCAAACAATGTAAATATGTACTTGGTGCTGCTGATAATCCTTATCTAGATTTGTTCAGCGGTTCAACAGAACAAGTGCATCGCAAATTCTTTGCGTTTAGTGATTTAAAAGATAAACCTATTGATGGTAAGTTTGATTCTTATGGATTAAGTAAAGTTGCCACGATACCTTGGTTTTAACCCTTTATTTTTTCTCTTTAAAATTTTCTATAAAAACAATGGGTTATAACATATCGTTTTTGATAAGGTAAAATAGTAATATTTAACCTAATGGCTTGTTGTAACTTATTTTTATGCTGATATTCTATAGTTTACTGCCGCACAGGCAGCTTAGGTGATGCTATCAGGCATACACTTTAAATTATAAACGTTTACTGCCGCACAGGCAGCTTAGGTGATAAAATGCACCTTAGAGCATATTTGCAATTAGTTTACTGCCGCACAGGCAGCTTAGGTGACGAGGGACCGACAAAAATATCGGGAATATTTTGGAACTGCGAAGCAGACCTTTATGGCGAAGGGCAGGACGCCTAAAGTAAACGACATATCTAATAAAGAGTGCAGCGCGAAGAAGTGAGGTCATGGCAGATTTTTGTTCCCGACAAAATCTAAGTACCTAAATCCATTTAGGTAATGACCGATGTAACCAAGCTCCATGGACGGATTGTTAAACCTTTGGTTTATTTGAAGTACTGTCGCGCCAGCAAGCTTAGCGCCTACGACACAGGCAGCTTAGGTGGCGAGGCAGTGGAACGAGTTTTTTGATCACTATTCGGCGCTAAAGCGATCTCCTACAAGCCACACTACTGATGTTTACGGCGACGATATGCTTAACGTGCTAAGCACGAGTTACAAATTATTTCATGGTTTTTCATTTACCCTCACGGTCTGTTTTTTGTGCAAAAAATCGTTAAGTTCTAGGTAAATGATTTGCAGAGCTGCATTTGTATGTGCTGAAGAACTGTTTTTAGCGAGTTCGGGCGATTTCTGATTGCTATTTATATTACATTTTGAGATATTATTTATAATATAATATTAACAGGAAATAGTAACAGATGACTCTGCCCAGTTCTCAATCTGCAAATGCAATCCGTATGCTTGCTGTCGATGCCGTTCAAAAAGCTAATTCAGGTCACCCAGGTGCACCAATGGGGATGGCCGATATTGCTGCTGTTCTTTGGCAAAACTTCCACCGCCACAATCCATTGAATCCTGATTGGCCTAACCGCGACCGTTTTGTGTTGTCAAACGGCCATGGCTCTATGTTGCAGTACGCATTACTACATTTAAGTGGTTATGATGTCAGTATTGAAGACATTAAACAGTTTCGCCAACTGCATTCTAAAACGCCGGGTCACCCAGAGTATGGTTATACACCTGGGGTTGAAACAACTACAGGGCCACTTGGTGCTGGTATTGCCAATGCGGTTGGTATGGCAATTGCTGAAAAAACCTTAGCTGGACAATTTAATAAACCACACTTTGATATTGTTGATCACTTCACTTACTGCTTTTTAGGTGATGGTTGTTTGATGGAAGGTATCTCTCATGAAGCATGTTCATTAGCAGGTACATTAAAGTTAGGTAAACTCATCGCTTTTTGGGATGACAATGGCATCTCAATTGATGGCGAAGTAGAAGGCTGGTTTACTGACGATACCCCAAAACGCTTTGAATCATACGGTTGGCAGGTTATTAGTGGCGTTGATGGTCACGATATGGCCGCGATTGCCAGTGCTATTGAAGCTGCGCAAGCTAACCCAGATCAGCCAACGCTTATCTGTTGTAAAACGGTGATTGGTTTTGGTTCGCCCAATAAATCGGGTAGTCATGATTGTCACGGTTCACCACTGGGTAATGATGAAATTGCAGCGGTTCGTGAGCAACTAAATTGGCCACATCCAGCGTTTGAAATTCCTCAAGATCTATACAATGAGTGGAATGGCCAAGCCAAAGGCCAAGATTTAGAAAGCGCATGGCAACAAACCTTTGCCGCTTACAGCAAAGCACACCCAGAGCTGAGTAAAGAATTTAACCGCCGTGTAACGGCTAAATCATTACCGAGCAACTTTGCAGAAATTGCTGATCAGTACATTGCCAAGTGCCAAGAAGATATGCAAAACATAGCAACCCGTAAATCATCACAAAATGCCATTACCTTCTTTGCTGAGCATTTGCCTGAACTTATGGGAGGCTCCGCTGATTTAGCCGGTTCCAACTTAACTTTATGGCCTGACGCGAAAGGCTTGCAAGATGATGCTGCCGGTAACTATGTATTTTATGGCGTACGCGAGTTTGGCATGAGCGCGATAATGAATGGTATTGCGCTGCATGGCGGCTTTATCCCATTTGGTGCAACCTTCCTAATGTTTATGGAATACGCTCGTAACGCAGTGCGTATGGCTGCACTGATGAAAGCACAGAGTATTTTTGTGTATACCCATGACTCGATTGGTCAAGGTGAAGATGGCCCGACCCATCAGCCAATTGAACAAATTGCTAATTTGCGTATGACGCCAAATATGTCGACTTGGCGCCCATGTGATGAAGTTGAAACAGCGGTTGCATGGAGTCAGGCTTTAATCAAAGAAGCTGGCCCAAGTGCATTGATCTTTAGTCGCCAAGGTACTAAAGCAATGCCGCGCACTAAAGAGCAACTAGCGAATGTTGCTAAAGGTGGCTATATCTTAGTTGATAGCGAGCACACACCTGAACTGATCATTATTGCTACTGGTTCTGAAGTTGAGTTAGCGGTAAATGCAGCAGCTGATCTAACCGAACAGGGTAAACAGGTTCGTGTTGTATCTATGCCATGTACCAATCAGTTTGACTTGCAAGATAAAGCCTATCGCCAGAGTGTATTACCTGTTGGTGTTGCTAAAATTGCGGTAGAAGCTGCACATAGCGATTTTTGGTATAAATATGTTGGCCAAGATGGCGATGTACTAGGTATGACTACCTTTGGTGAGTCAGCGCCAGGACCAGTTCTACTTGAATACTTTGGCTTTACTGTTAGTAACCTTGTTGCTAAGGCTAATGCGTTATTAAACGACATCTAGGTTAAAGTTTTACCTGATAAAAAGCCCGCTGATTTAATTAAATCAGCGGGCTTTTTTATGTCTTTAATTCGAACTCTTGATAATGATTGATCATCAAGAGCCCAATTTAGTTAATGATTTAGACAAGCTCAGCTAAAATGGCTTCAAGCTTTTCTTGGTCAATTGCAAACTGACGAATGCCTTGGCTTAATTTATCTGTTGCCATTGCATCTTGATTCATTTCCCAGCGAAATGCTTGCTCAGTCATAGGCGTTGGCGGGGCAACTGTTTCAGTAGCAGCAGTCAGTTGACGCGCTAATGGGGCATCTGTTGCGGCTAGTTCTGATAATAGCCCTGGGCTGATAGTTAATCTATCACAACCTGCCAGTAATTGGATTTCGCTGATGTTTCTAAAGCTTGCACCCATAACGATGGTTTTATAATCGTGCTTTTTGAAGAAGTTATAAATATGTGCAACAGACTGTACGCCTGGATCATTAGCACCGCTAAAATCGCTATCAGTTTGGTTTGCTTTATACCAATCAAGAATACGACCAACAAAAGGCGAGATTAAATAAGCACCTGCTTCAGCACACGCACGAGCTTGAGCAAATGCAAACACCAACGTTAGGTTACAGCGAATACCTTGTTGCTCGAGTACTTTTGCTGCTTGAATACCTTCCCATGTAGACGCCACTTTGATCAGTACGCGCGAGGTATCAATATCTTGCTCTTTATAGAGCGCAACAAGCTCAAGGGCTTTATCAATAGTTGCTTGAGTGTCAAACGATAAGCGCGCATCTACTTCGGTAGACACTAACCCTGGCACTTGAGCCATTAAATTTGCACCAATTAGTACCGACAGTTTGTCAGCAGCTTTGCTGATCACCAGTGCATTGTCACTTGTTTGTTGCTTAGCCCAAGCAACGGCTTCAACAGCCAGTGGGCGGTATTTTTCAATTTTAATCGCATTGAGCAATAACGATGGATTGGTAGTGGCATCTTGCGGCTTATATTGATCGATTGCTTCAAAATCACCGGTATCAGCAACCACAGTGGTCATGGTTTTTAATTGTTCTAATTGGCTAGACATAGACATCCTATTTTCATCATACAAAATAAATTAACGGCTTTTAGCATTGCTTATGACATGGTTTAAGCCCTTTATTAGTGCAAAACATTAGTTTAAAGGGCACAGGTGTCACGAATATTTCAGAATAAATCTGTTAATAATATTTTTATAATACCTTTACAACCCGTCATTATTGATATTATCATACAAATAACAGTAATGACTAACATTGTTAGTATCCAATTAGTGAAAGGTATTTATGTCTCGTTATACATTGGGCTTAGATTATGGCTCTGATTCAGTAAGAGCACTGCTTGTTGATGTAACCACAGGTAAAGAGCTGGCTAGCCATTTAGTGAATTATCCGCGTTGGGCGCAAGGTTTATATTGCGATCCAAGTAAAGATCAATTTCGCCAGCATCCACAAGACTACATCGACAGCTTGATTGAGGTCGTCAATGGTCTATGGCAACAAGTACCTGCGGGAACTGCGGATAAAGTAATAGGTATGAGCTTTGATACCACAGGCTCAACGCCAGTGGCGATTAATAGCCAAGGCACGCCTTTAGCGCTGACTGAAGAATTTGCTGAAAACCCTAATGCGATGTTCATTCTTTGGAAAGACCATACGTCGATTAAAGAAGCGAATGAGATCACCAAAGCCGCGACCAATAACGAGGTTAATTATCTTTCACACATGGGCGGCATCTATTCATCAGAATGGTACTGGGCTAAAGCATTACATATTTTTAGAGATGATGCGGCTGTAAAAGCGGCAACTTACTCGTGGGTTGAGCATTGTGATTGGATGACGGCATTGATGTGTGGCACCACTCACCCAGAAGTATTAACACTGGGACGCTGTGCAACGGGCCACAAACAAATGTGGAATGAGCAATGGGGTGGTTTCCCACCAAATAGTTTCTTCAGCAATATTGACCCATTATTAGATGGTGTGGTTGATACGCTTAATGCAGCAACCCAACCAAGTGACCAAGTCGCTGGTAAATTAACAGCGCAATGGGCTGATAAACTTGGTTTATCACAGAATGTAGTTGTAGGTTACGGTGCTTTTGACTGTCACATGGGCGCAGTTGCCGCTAATGTACGCCCAGGCGTACTGACTAAAGTAATGGGTACTTCTACCTGTGATATTACCGTTACTTCAAAACAACAACTTGGCGATACCTGCGTAAAAGGTATCTGTGGTCAGGTTGATGGCTCAGTGATCCCAGGCATGATTGGCCTTGAAGCGGGTCAATCTGCGTTTGGTGATTTATATGCATGGTTTAAAAACCTGATGTTATGGCCGACTCGCCAATTAACAAATTTAAACGACGTTGAACAAAGCTTGATCAACAAAATTGAAGACTCAATTTTAGTTGATTTATCAAAAGCTGCCAGTGCGTTACCGGTTAAAAATACCGATGTAACGGCACTTGACTGGGTCAACGGTCGTCGCACTCCTGATGCTGATCAAAGCGTAGCAATGGCCATGACGGGCATGAAAATGGGCACTGATGCGCCGCAGTTCTTTAAAGCATTAGTTGAGGCGACGGCCTTTGGCGCACGCGCCATTACTGAGCGTTTTCAAAGTGAAGGCGTACCGATTGAGTCAGTGGTTGTGATTGGCGGCATTTCAAAAAAATCAGATTACGTAATGCAAACTTGTGCTGATGTATGGAACTGCCCAATTGACGTACTTGAAAGCGAGCAAAGCTGTGCGCTTGGTGCTGCAATTATGGCTGCTGTGGCAGCGGGCGAATATGCAACAGTGGCGGATGCTCAGCAAGTTATGGCTTCTGCTGTATGTCATCAGTATTTACCTAACCCAGAGCGGGTTGCGGTTTATAACGAACTCTATGCTAACTATCAAGCGTTAGCACAGTATGTTGATGGAGCAAAAGCATGAGCTACACAGAATTAAAGCGCGAAGTATTCGAAGCAAATATGGAATTACAACGTCGTGGTTTGGTGATTTATACCTTTGGTAATGTATCGCAAATCGACCGCGACAAAGGCGTGATTGCGATTAAACCAAGTGGTGTATCGTATGACCAAATGAAAGCAGAAGACATGGTGATTGTTGATTTAGAAAACAACATTGTTGAGGGCAGCATGCGGCCGTCTTCGGATACCAAAACCCATATTCATTTGTATCGTCATTTTAATGACATTGGTGGCGTAACGCATACTCATTCAACGTATGCCACTGCATGGGCACAAGCAAAGCAGAGCATTCCTTGTTTTGGTACTACACACGCTGATTATGTGCACGGTGACATTACCTGCACCCGCGAGCTTACTGATGCGCAAGTAAATGGTGATTATGAGCTTGAGACCGGTATTCAAATTACCGATGCTTATAAAGACCGTGATCCGAAAGCGGCACCTATGGTGATTGTGGCAGGACATGCACCGTTTACTTGGGGTAAAGATGCTGCGCAATCTGTGTATCACGCGGCGCTGCTAGAAGAAATTGCTCGCATGGCTTACTTAACTCGCACGCTTGATCAAAATGCAGCTGCGCTTAAGAAGTCTGTGATGGATAAACATTATTTAAGAAAACACGGTAAAGATGCCTACTACGGCCAAAGTAACCGTGGCTAACAAGTACAAGAGGAATTTATATATGCCGTCGTCAATGAAAGAAGTTTGGTTTGTAACTGGGTCACAACATTTATATGGCCCAAAAGTGTTAAATACCGTTGCAGATAATAGCGCTGCAATTGTGGCTGGTTTAAATAGCGAAGCTAATTTACCAGTTAACTTAGTGTGTAAGCCAACGGTGAAAACGCCTGAAGAAATTCATGCCGTGTGCCAAGCAGCCAACACCGATCCTAACTGTGTGGGTTTAGTATTATGGATGCATACGTTCTCACCTGCGAAAATGTGGATTGCTGGATTAAACGAGTTACGTAAACCATGGTTACACCTTCATACGCAATTCAATGCCGCGCTACCGTGGGCTGATATTGATATGAACTACATGAATACCCACCAAAGTGCCCACGGTGACCGTGAGTTTGGTTTTATTGGTACTGTAATGCGTAAAGAGCGTAAAGTAGTGGCTGGTCACTGGCAACGTGCTGACGTGCAAAAGCAAATTGATGATTGGTGTCGCGCTGCTAAAGGTTGGGCTGAGAGCCAAACACTTAAAGTGGCACGTTTTGGCGATAACATGCGCCAAGTTGCGGTTACAGAAGGTAACAAAGTATCAGCACAAATCACCTTTGGCTATGAAGTGCATGCCTTTGGTGTAGCTGAGCTCGTTAAAGTTGTTGATACCGTGACAGATGCTGAAGTCGATGCCCAGCTTGAAGTATATAAAACTGACTATGTGATTAGCGATGAAACGTTGCAAGATGACTACAAAGTATCGATGCTACGCAACGAAGCGCGTTTAGAGCTTGGTATGGAACGCTTTTTAGAAAAAGGTGGCTTTAAAGCATTCACTAACTGTTTTGAAGACTTGTCTGGTTTATCAGGTTTACCAGGACTTGCAACGCAGCGTTTAATGGCTAAAGGCTATGGCTATGGCGGCGAGGGCGACTGGAAAACAGCTGCTATGGTACGCATCATGAAAGTAATGGGTGAAGGCCGTGAAGGCGGTTGTTCATTTATGGAAGATTACACGTATAACATGGGTGATACCGACCAAGTACTAGGTGCTCACATGTTAGAAGTGTGTCCATCAATTGCTGCGCAAAAACCACGCCTTGAAGTTCACACTCACACCATTGGGGTGAAATGTGATGTGGGTCGTTTATTGTTTACCGCTAAAGCCGGTGCGGCAATTAACGTTTCGCCAATTGATATGGGTAATCGTTTCCGTATTTTGATCAACGAAGTAGATACAGTAACGCGACCGGCTGAGTTACCGCATTTACCAGTTGCATCAGCATTGTGGGAACCAAAACCGAATCTATCAGTGGCGTCTGCTGCGTGGATCCATGCCGGTGGTGCGCACCACACTGCGTACAGCCAAGCTGTTACCACCGATATGATTGTTGATCTTGCTGAAATGGCAGGTGTTGAAACCATGATTATCGATGCTGATACCAGCATCCGTGGTTTCAAAACAGAGCTACGCCACAATGCAGCGTATTACATGTTAAAACGTGGGCTTTAATCACCTATAACAGCAGTGATCTAAGTTAACTAAATAAGCCAACTTTATAGTAAAGTTGGCTTTTGTTTTCTAAGACTTTGGAGTACACATGCTCGATCTCACAAAATACCAAGGCATTATTTTTGATATGGATGGCACGCTTATCGATTCGATGGGCTCTCATTTACAAGCATGGGAGCTGACCTGCCATGCATTAGGTTATCCGTTTGACTATGACTATATGTATAGTTTAGGTGGCGTACCAACACTTGCCACTGTTGATATTCTCAATGAAAAATATGGACTTAGTCATGATCCTGATGAAGTTGCCAAGCAAAAACACCAATTTTGGTTAGGCTTAAACCATCAGCCAGAAATCATTACTGAGACAGTCGATGTATTAAACTATTACCATGGCAAAATGCCTATTGGGGTAGGTACTGGCGCGGACCGTGCGCATGCCATTGAGCATCTAACTCAAACAGAGTTAATCGATAAAATAGACGCATTAGTTACTGCCAGTGATGTTCGCCACGGTAAACCACACCCAGAAACTTTTTTAAGCGTAGCCAAACAAATAAACATTCAACCACAAAATTGTGTGGTGTTTGAAGACACGCAAATAGGCTATCAAGCAGCTCAGGTTGGTGGTATGGACTGCATTTTAGTCAAAGACGGCAAAATACAACTAAAAAGTTAGGCGAATAAATTTGCAATCGATCACTATATTGTATTATAAAAGTATAAATGCAATTATAATAAGGTTATTGTCATGTCATTGCAATGTGTAACTCAGCGCCTAACAGCGGTTCATCAGTCGTCAACATCGATTAAAAAATTATCTCGCGGTATCTTTGCAATAGCAGTGTCCTTTGGGATTGCTTTAACCCCCGCGTGTGCTCACCAAGGAGACAATATGACCAATTCACCTTCTGCATTACTGCACGCTTATGGCAAGCTGGCAGACCAAACTCCGATCAACCAAGTTACCCTAACCAATAGTAATGGCGTGAGCGTTGATGTGATCAATTATGGCGGCATTATTACCCGTATCGAAACGCCAGACAGCAATGGCAACATGGGTAATATTGTTTTAGGTATGGATAATTTAGAAGATTACACTAATGCAACCACATACTTTGGCGCGATCATTGGCAGATTTGGTAACCGTATTGCTAATGGTAAATTTAGCTTAAACGGCACGGATTATCAGTTAGCAACTAACGATGGTGCTAACCATTTACACGGTGGTGTGCAAGGCTTTGATAAGAAAGTCTGGAATATGGTGCCATTTAGCACGCAAAACAGTGCTGGTGTAACACTAAGCCTCGTAAGTCCTGATGGTGACCAAGGTTATCCTGGTGAGCTGACCACACAAGTCACCTATATATTGACCAACAAAAATACCCTTGATATGCAGTTTGTGGCAAAAACAAATAAGCCAACCATCATCAATATGACCCAGCACAGTTATTTTAACTTAGCCGGTAAGGGCGATATTCTCGATCATCAAATGCAAATCAACTCAAACGCAATCACCCCTGTGGATGGCGGTTTGGTCCCAACGGGTGAGTTAATGCAAGTGGCGGGTACACCGTTTGATTTTAGAAATCCAAAAGCAATTGGTAAAGAAATTAATGTGGATGATGAGCAGCTGAAGCTTGGTAAAGGTTATGACCATAACTTTGTGCTGAAAAACAAACCTAATCATGATTTGATTGAAGCAGCTAACGTTTATGAGCCAAGCTCAGGTCGAACCCTAACTGTGTATACCGAAGAACCTGCGGTACAGTTTTACTCAGGTAACTTTTTAGATGGAAGCAGTAAGCAAGCCTCTGGTTTAGTACATAAATTAAGAAGTGGTTTTTGCCTAGAGCCACAGCACTTTCCTGATGCACCGAATCAGCCAACATTCCCCAGTACAACTTTGATGCCTGGTGAGGTTTATTCAACGCGTATTGTGTATGAGTTTGGCACTAAGTAATGCACTTCGTTAATCAAATAGGGCTGCTGTTTGCAGCCTTAGTGATAACAACTGTGGCGCAAGCGACTGAGGTTGCGACTATTCATAGCCCAGATCAGCAGTTAGCCGTATTGGTTGATTTAGATGAGCAAGGGCAGTTAAGTTATCAAGTACAGTCAGGTAGCGATAAAGTAATTGAGCCATCTTTATTAGGTATCACGCTTAATAATACCGATTTTACTAAAAAGCTTAGATTATTAGCTGTTAAACAACAGCCGACAGTGAATGATAGCTACCAGCTTTTTACTGGTAAGCAACAGTTTGTTGATTACCAGGCTAACAGTACGGTTGTAAGCGTGACTAATCAGCAACACGAAACATTGAATGTTCGCTTTCAAGTGAGCAACGATGGGGTTGCTTTTCGCTACGAGTTAGATGGGGAGTCCTCGGATACGCGGGTCGTTATGAGTGAACAAACGGGTTTTAACTTCCCAAGTGAAACCGTTGCGTGGTTACAGCCTAAAGCGCAAGCGCAATCTGGCTGGATGAACACTAACCCTTCTTATGAAGAAGAATATTTACAAGCGACAGCATTAACGACCCCTGCAATAACCAATAATGGCTGGGTGTATCCGGCATTATTTAAGCACCAAGAGCAGTATATTTTAATCTCAGAAGCTGGTGGTGAAGACTATTACAGTGGTACTAATTTAACCAATAATAGCCAAGGGCAGTTTAAGGTTCGTTTTCCTGATCAGCGTGAAGTTACTTCTAATGGTGGCTATTTACCAGAGCATACACTGCCGCTGTTATCGCCTTGGCGTTTATTGGTAATTGGCACGTTGCAAACGGTTACTGAGTCTACATTAGGGACTGACTTAGCCCGACCAAACCAGCTAACTAACACTGATTTTGTTAAACCGGGGATTGCTGCTTGGAGTTGGGGGTTATTAAAGGATGACTTTACAACCTTTCCTGTGCAAAAACAGTTCATTGATTATGCAGCAGATATGCACTGGCAATATGTATTGATTGATGCGGATTGGGATCAAAAAATAGGCTGGGAGAAAATGCAGCAGTTGGCAGCCTATGCTAAGCAAAAAAATGTTGATTTATGGGTTTGGTATAACTCATCAGGCGCGTGGAATAACACGGTTTATTCTCCTAAAAGTGCATTACTAACGCGTGCTGATCGCATTAAACATTTTGCAAAACTTCAAGCTATGGGAATTAAAGGCATTAAAGTCGACTTCTTCCCGGGTGATGGTTCATCTGTGATGGCCTATTACGAAGCTATGCTGAAAGACGCAGCAGCACATCAGTTAATGGTCAATTTTCATGGCACCACTTTGCCAAGGGGCTTGCAGCGAACTTATCCTAATCTAATGACCTCCGAAGCAGTAAAAGGCTTTGAGATGATAAGCTTTTTTCAAGCATTTGCCGATAAAGAAGCGCAGCATGCAGCGACCTTAGTGTTTACTCGGAACGTGTTTGATCCAATGGATTTTACACCTATGGTACTTGGTGATATTCCTAATATTGAACGCAAAACCAATAATGCCTTTGAGCTCGCGCTGCCGATTTTATTTACATCTGGGGTACAGCACTTAGTGACAACGCCTGAGCAAATGACGAAAGTTTCAGAACCAGTAAAAGCTTATTTGAAATCGCTGCCTACTCTGTGGGATGAAACAAGGCTCTTGCAAGGCAGCCCAGGTAAGTATGTGGTGATGGCGAGACGTTCTCGCTGCAACTGGTATGTTGCAGGTATTAATGCGCAGGATAAAGCTATTACGTTAGATATTGACTTAAGCTTTAGTAACTTCAGTTCAGCCCAGCTACTTAGCGCAGGTAAAAAATTAACACAGGTTGAGGCGCAACAGCTCAACTCAAAACTGTTTTCTATAAAATTAAACCCCAATAGCGGGTTTGTTATAATAACTAAGGGTGATAACAACAATGAATGCACAACATCACTTGCGCACTAAATTAAAGCGTACTGCTAAAGCAACAGGCCTTGTAGGTTTATTCGCTTTGTCATTAAGCTCACTTACAGGGTGTGAATCTACAACCCGCGCAGACACACAACAAACACAAGATGCAGCACCAATCGCGAGCGCAAAAGCACCCACGCAAGATGATGGCGTATTCACTAATCCATTATTTCCTAATGGTGCCGATCCATGGCTTGAGTACTGGGATGGTAACTATTACCTAACGACGACAACATGGACATCTGAATTGGTGATGCGTAAATCACCTACTTTAGCAGGACTTGCCGATGCAACCCCAGTAAATGTATGGTCAGCGACCGATCCTGCGCGTTGTTGTAACTTTTGGGCGTTTGAATTTCATCGTGTTAAAGGCCCTGATGGCTACCGTTGGTACATGATGTATACAGCAGGGACTGATGGTACTTTAGATAACCAACATCTTAATGTATTAGAAAGTGCCGGTGACGACCCAATGGGTCCGTATGAATACAAAGGCGCACTCATGCCTGATGTATGGAATATCGATGGTAACTATTTAAGCTATAAAGACAAACTCTATGTTATTTATTCCCAGTGGCAGGGCGATCAACAGTTAAACATTATTGCTGAAATGGAAAACCCGTGGACGCTGAAAAAGAATTCACCGCACACGGTGATCACACGCCCTGAACTTGATTGGGAGATCAGCGGACGTAAAGTAACCGAAGGCGCTGAGATTTTACAGCATAACGGTCGCACGTTTATGACTTACTCAGCAAGCTTTTGTAACACCCCAGACTACAAGTTAGGGATGTTAGAACTTGTAGGTGATGATCCGCTTGATGCAAACAGCTGGAAGAAGTTTGACGAGCCTGTATTTGAACGTACTGATGAAGTATTTGGCCCAGGCCATAATGGCTTTTTTACCTCACCCGATGGCAGTGAAGACTGGCTGGTATACCATGGCAATGACTCAGTAGAGCATGGTTGTAGTGCCACACGTTCTTTACGTGCGCAAAAATTTACTTGGAATAAGGATGGCACGCCAAACTTTGCAAAACCTGTTACACCGGGTGTTGAAGTTGCTCCACCATCAGGTGAATACGGGCCACTTGTAACTCGTGTGCAAGGTCAGCGTTATAACTTAGTTAATGCAACCAGCGGTTTATGTTTAGATATTGCAGCGGATCCTCAAGATGCGCGTGCCGTGCAACGCCAATGTGCAAGCACCAATGGTCAATGGGTGATTGATGCCACCACAGATGGTTTTGTACGTTTAGCAAATCGTGAAGACAGCAAGTTTTTAGAGCTGGCTAATTGCAGTGATGCTGATAATGCGAAAATACAATCTGCAGCGTGGCGTAATAACTTCTGTCAGCAATGGAAAGTAGCACCAAGCACTGATGGTAATGTCACTATTACTAACCGTTACACTGAAAAACCATTAGCCGTAGCAGGGTGTTCAGCCGCGCAAAATCAAGCGGTTTTACAACAAGGTAAAGATACTGCATGTGCTGATTGGCAGTTACAGCCTGTAGGTAGTGTCGCGGTAATGAGCCAACAAAGTGGTAAAGCATTGAGCGTTGCAGGAGCTGTTAAAGCGGGTACTAATGTTGAGCAACAAGCGTTTACTCACAGCGATGCCCAGCAATGGTTCTTTGCGCCAACAGACACAGGCTACGTTGCTCTAAAACAAGACCTAGATAGCGATTATTGCGCTGCTGTGGCAAACAATGCTTTAGTGCCTGGCGCTAACGTTGAAATGGCTTCGTGCGAAACTAAAACAGCACAATGGCGTATAACCCCTGTTGAAGGTGGCGGCGTGATGTTGATCAACCGTTATACAAAGCAAGCACTGGGTTTAAGTGATTGTGGCCTTGCAGATAAAACTAATTTTGCACAACAACCTGATTTAGGTAACAAGTGCCAAATTTTCCATTTACGCGAACCAAAGTAAATGTAAATAAGCGTTCGACTCTCACCAAGCCACTGTTTCGATAGTGGCTTTTTTATGTGTATGTAGCGTGCGTTTTAATTTTATGAACTTACATTTGAATAGTAGTGTTATTGCCATCATTAATAAAGTGCACTCGCGGCCTGTACATTTAGTATTTTTTAACAAACTGCCAAAGTTAAGCGATTCGCTCAATATAAAAGGTGGTTGTATTTTAAGCTGTTGTCGCTAATTTAATTAGTGTAAGGTGACGCAGCAAAGGTACAATTTGATTGTCCATAATTGTAAGATACAGTGAACCAAGTGTAATGTTAGCGTAGGCTGCTAATATGTAAGGTAAAGCCAAAGATAATTATAAAATAAACTTAAAAAATAGCGCTTTTTATAGATAGAAGCAGGCACAGGAATAGGAAGCCTCATGATATTAAGAATGATTTTATTATTGAGTTTATTGTCAAATATAAATGCAAATGCTCAGGATCCAGAGCCTGAACTTACAATTTTGTTGAACGACTGGCCACCTTATAATTTTAACAAAGGTGGTAAGCTAGTTGGTATTAGCACAGAGTTAGTAGAAGCCGCGCTGCAAAAAGCGAACATCAAATACAAACTGTTAGTTTATCCTTTTAAACGCGCTTTATACACTGTCCAACAAACTCCTAACACTTTGCTTTTTACAGTAGCTCGCATTCCTGAGCTCGAAAATATGTATAAATGGATTGGCCCTTTGCACACCAGAGAGGTATATCTGTATAAATTAAATTCCCGATCTGATATACAGATCAACAAAATCGCAGATATCAAACAATATAAAACTAGTGTGCTGATGGGCGGTTCAGTTGAGCAATTCCTTAAGCGTAATCACTTTCAAGAAAATATAGACTACTATGTTACTGTTAATTCAGAACAAATATTAAAAGCTTTATTTAAAAAAAGGACAGATCTGATCCCTGGAGATCCATTAGATTTAGCCTATCAAATGAAAACGCTGGGCTATGATCAGTCAGCAATTGAAAAAGCCTATTTACTGTCGAACGAAGGTGGCTATTACATGATAGCTAATAAAAAAACATCAGATGAAATGATAACAAAAATTCAGAAATCTTTAGATGAAGTGCTTGCATCAGATAAGAAAGATAAAACTATCGAAAAGTATCTACAAATAAAAAGCGGTTCCTTTAACTAAAAATCTATCGATTAAACAATCACTAATTATTTTGGTGATTAAATTGCAAAGCTTATTGCGCCTGGTAGCAGAAGGCATTTTAATGGCCGATTTACTTTTGTCAGTAAAAATTGCTGTAGCAAGGAAATACGAGTGCACCAATCTGCCTAGCGATTGGCCAGTTTTTATAACTCATAATTATGCCTAATTGTTGATATTGCGCTTATTTAAGTATAGCTAAAAACACGATTGCTAATAATAGAATATGAGCAGTACTACAATAGTAACAACTAATCGCGATTTCAGTTGATCACACCATGGCACTGACAAGTGCACCTGTGTCGGTAATACCAGCTTCTTTCATCGCTTCAGCGATGGTTTGAACTAACGAACCCATTTGAGCTTGCATTGATACAATCATATTAGTTTGCGCTTCGACTTGTGCTTTAACAGCTTCATCTTGCTGGTTATCTAGCGCTTTTAACTTTTCGAGTTGCTCTTTTTGTTGTTCAATCTGTTCTTTGATTTTTTTCAGCTGTTCGATCATTTTAGCGATGTGATCGGGCATATCTGAATTGGCCTCTTTTTCTGCTTTCTCTTTAGTTTCCCGGCCTGATATATTGTCTAACTCTTTTTCTGATAAACGATAGCCAGTAGTATCGTTACTTTTTACCGTAGACTCTGATGGTGACGCAATTGGCTGTCCCAGTGGTTTATGTATCTGCATCATGGCTCTTTATAATGTGATTTAATCATACTTATCGGCTGAAAGAGGCGTTACTAAAGGGGAGGCATGTAAATAAAAGCCAAATATTAATTTGGCTTTTATTTGGATAGCTGCAGACTAACGAACTTGGTTAGCCCATTTTTCACCGGCTGGTGTGCGGCGCCATTTAAAATACTGATCAAGTGTTTCTAGCGCTTGTTTGTCGGGCACTGGGCCGACTTTTGGTTGCTGTTGAAAATACATAGTGCTGGGTTTGTCATTATTAAAAGCAGGCCAATTTGGTAATGCATCGTCATTTGGATTGCCATTTTTGGCAAAGTTAGTCCAGTAGGTTGCCATTATATCTGACATTTTTAAATCATTTTTAGTTACATTCGGATCTGCTTTATTAAGGTTTTTAAACATATAGGCTATTTCATGACCGTGGCCAGAGCCATGATCTTCATCTTTGCCGCCAAGTTTACGCTCAGGATGGTGATCAAAGTAATATAAATAAACAGGGGCTCTTCCATGTTCAGTTTGTAACTTAGCCCAGCTCCAAGTATGCCAACCAAAGGCAGCATCACGCACCAGATTACGGGCGCTGCGAGGGATGCTGTTTTTTGCAACAGGGTAAGCCTCAAGTAAACTTGGCGCAAATTGACCGAAGCGAGTCTTTACTCCATCAACAAAATTATTAACATCAGGGTCCCACACAAAGCTGACGCCTTCATCCGAGTTATAACCAATTAAAGCAGGTACATCATTAAACTTGCCTTGCTGATAGAGCTTATATTGGTCGTCTTTTATCACATAGCCGTCAACAATGGGCCAACCACCGGGAAGTGACCAGCCTTTTGGTATAAAAGTTTTTGCGCTCATTTTTCGCAGTTGTGCAATGGAGCTTGTGCCAAACTGTTTTACATAGTCGAAACCTTCTGTTTGAGCCTGTTGTAAGGTTGACATGTTTTCACCGGGGTAGTTCTTAATGCGAGTAGGACCAAATGAACCACCACTTTGCGAGATAACTTTGTTAAATAACCCTTTAGCTAACGGTGAGGCGGCAAGCATGCTAACCGAAATGCCGCCCGCAGATTCACCCGCAATGGTAAGATTATTTGCATCACCACCAAACTCACTAATGTTTTGTTTAAGCCACTTTAAGGCGGCTAGTTGGTCGAGCAACCCATAATTACCTGATACGCCAACTGGGCTTTCCTTATTAAGTTCAGGATGGGCTAAAAAACCTAATTGACCAACGCGATAAGCAATAGACACTACTATCACGCCTTTATTGGCAAGTTCGCTACCATCAAAAATAGGATCTGATGAACTGCCAAAGCTAAAGCCACCACCGTAGATCCAAACGAGCACCGGGAGCTTTTCATTATTTGATTGCGCGGGCGTCCAAATATTCAGATATAAACTATCTTCACTGCTCCCAGATACGGGATCGTCTGCTTGAATTGGGGCAGGGGCATACGCTTGTGCTTTAAGCACACCTTGCCATTTTTCGGCAGGTTGAGGGGCTTTCCAGCGCAACTCTCCAACCGGTGGTTTAGCAAAGGGCACGCCTTTAAATACGGCTAAGTTTTGCTGGGCCGTGCCTTCAAGTTTGCCCTGTGCCACGCTGACTTGGGTTAATGGTTCTGCGTTTGCGCTGGCTGCTGCTGTAGCAAAAAATGTGGCCCATAAAAGCCGTTTAAGTTTTGATACGTTCATAATCATTCCTTTAAAATTGCTTTGCTTATCTTTTAATTGCCAATCAAGCTTATAGTTTGCTGTAGCAAAAAGTTGCGCGCCATCCCAGAATTGACCTGCAATAGCGATTTTTTTCAGATTTGCGCTTTGGTAAAATTCACTGAGCAGATTCGCAAATTGTGCTCTAATCCAATCAATGACGTGAGGGAGCATGCTATTTCTGGCCTTATTTAAGAATTTGTCATCAAGGCTGTTTTGCCTTTTGCCCAGTGCTATCACTAAGTAACCATATGAATTAATCTCAGACAGCATATGCTCTAAAGGAAATAAGGTGTCCATTCAGCCGCCGTTAGCAATAACTTTAAATGCTGTCATTTTGGCAAAGCAAAAACAGGGTATAAGAACATAAGAATACGGTACATAGCCCTTACTAAGTTGTTATTATAGTACAAATGGTACGGTAGAAGATAAGTGATTTTTTGAAATAATTGATAAATAAAAAAGCCAGACTCTCGTCTGGCTTTTCACGACAACAAACTATTGGGCAAGGCAGCTCGCCCAAAATAGTTTATTCTTGTGCAGTTGCTGCATCAAAGAGTGCTTTAATTGCATCAGCATCAATTGCACCGCTGAATACTTTTAACTCATCAATTGCACCAGCATAAGGCGTATCCCAATAGTTTACGCCTAACGCAAATTCATTGGTCTCGCCTGCAACAGTGAATACACGTGGAAAACCTGCAGCTTCAAGTTTTAATTCACCATTTACGTACATTTTTAGTGTATCACCATTGCTACCATCGACAGTCATGGCTAAGTGAGTCCATTTGTCTTTAGGTATACGAGTATCAAGCTCACCGTTATCGAAAAATGCGCCCGTAGTTGCCCAAAGTCGAGTTTTATCAGTACCATCCATTGATGGGACAAGGCTTAACCACGTTGACGAATTTGCACCGGCAAAGAATGCAGTCGTGTAACTGGTAAATACATCTGGTTTTAACCACAGTGAAATTGAATAGTCATTCGTTGTAATTAAGTTATCAGGTAATCTCACTCCAACATTACCATCTAGATGTACAGCTTGACCGATAATACCGTCAGTGAAAGTGACAGCACCGCCTTGGTTATCTATCCGGTTACCGGTTGCGTTACCTTTACCGTAAACGCCTTCAAGCTCAGCTAAATCACCTTCAAAGCTATATTGCGCAGGGGCAAGTGATTTAACGGTAACATCGAAGGTTTTAGTGTCAGTGAAGCCTTTATAGTTAATCGTTGCAGTTAAGGTGACGATTTGATCGCCTGCCAACGCACTTGGTTGATTAACGATAGCTGTGCCATTAACAGGTTTTAGGTATTCTTCATTATTTGATGTCCAACTGATACCGGATACAAATGGACCAACACGCGGTAGAGTGAGGTTATCACGCACTGCTGATACATCACCTAAATCTAATGCATCTTTTACAAAACCAGCGAATTTTGTTGGATCAGTTAAGTTATTGATAGCAGCTGCATTGATGTCTAAGTTACCAAGGGCATAGTCATATACTATTAATTCATCAATCTCGCCTTGGAATGGTAAATCCCAGCCATAGTTTACGCCAAGTGCAAAGTTACCCGTTGCATTACTAAAAAAATCAGCGCGTGGCATTGATCCTGCTAAAACCCCATCACGGTAAAGTTTAGCTTCGCCGTTGGCATAAGTGATTGCAACATGCGACCAAGTAAGCGTTGCCGGGGTTGCAGAAATGATTTGGTTCCACTGTTCAACACCCGCATCATCTAAATATTTGCTCCATAGCATTGGTGTGGTTGTAAAATGAGTGTTACCAGGGATCAAGCTCATCCATCTATCAACAGTCGTAGTGGCGAAGAATGATGGTGAAAAATCAGTTAAAACCGTTGGTTTCAACCAATAAGAAACAGTGTATGCACTTGATTGAATAAAGCTATCAGGTAATCTGACACCTGTTGCACCATCAAAACTAAATGCTTGGCCTGTTTGCCCAGCAGCATACGCTTGATTACCTGCGCCGGTGTTTAACAAATTATTATCAGTAGTTGTGGCACTTGGTAAATTTCCTAAGCTATCTGTGAGCGCATTTTCAAATGAATAATGTGCTATCGCATTTTTAAACTCAGGACGTGCGGTTAAATTAACTGTAAATGTTTTACTCGTGGTTTGGCCGTTTAGCTCAATATTGGCTGTGAGCGTCACTGATTTATTACCACGGTCTGGGGTTGGAATAAATACTGCACCGTCGCTACCTATGTAATATTCATCACTACTTTGCCAGCTGATTTGTGCGCCATCTTTACCAAGAGTTGGTAATGAGTAACCTTCATCTGCAATACTTAACTCAGTTTTAATATCCAACGCTTGAGCAACAGTGGCAAGGATATCGCTTGTTGCCGTAATATCGTCAACTTTAGTTGCCCAAACCGTTGCTCCTTCACTTGATACTCCCGACAGCGTTGGTACAAGTGCTTTATTGGCATCATCCCATTGCCATTTAGCGACGGCAAAGTAAGTGCCAGATTCTAATACTAGTTTAATATTGGTATTAGAATCATCGCTAGGATACCAAGTACCAGGATCGCTGCCTGTTACTGAGTTATCAGCATTAAGTGCAATGTGAGTTGAACGAATAGCACTGGTATTAACGGTTGTACCATGGTTTATGAATTTGTAATAACCTTGGATTTCGTCCATCGATAGTACATTCTCACCATTGAGTGGAACATAGCGTTGTGGTGAAAGTACAGGCCAACCAAGTTGGTTAATGAACATTTCATGGGTTCGTACTTGGTGTGCTTCAGCACTTTCTGGAAATTCAGTAGAGCTTAATGGGAAGCGAGTGTGAGTGACAAATAAATGTTTGCCCGATGCCTGATCATAATACGCTGAGTTATGACCCGGTGATTGATAACCCCAAGCTGGTGCTGTTTCTCCGAGCTCTTGGGTATATTCAAAACCACCTAATAGTTTTTCACCTATTTCAAGGCCGCCTGCAGAGGCAATATCGTTGCCCGCATTATCTAAATAAGGACCTTGTGGGTTCTTTGAACGTGCAACACGTACATTATAACCATCATTAGCAGCAAATCCTGCAACTGAGTAAAAAAGATAGTAGTAATCACTTTCAGGGCTATACATAGTAAATGCACCTTCCATAGCACGGAAGTCACCACCGACTAGTTTAGTTCCATAGCCTTGTCCTGCTTCAGGCATGCCTGTTGTTTCATCTATAGCAAGTACAAATATCCCGCCAGAGTATGAACCGTACACCATCCATAAATTGCCATCTTTATCATAAAAAGCGGCGGGGTCAATGGCATTGGGATCTACAGCGCCAGCCCATGTTGTTTGCCCATTATCTAATGGATACTTAGCAAATTCATCATCAGTACGGTAGCCGCTGCGTAAAAAAATGCCTTTATTTTTGTATGGACCTTCAATAGAGTCTGCTTCTGCAAGACCTAAATAAGAGCGATTAAAGCATACTTCATCAACAGTGTTAGGTGTATCTGGATTATCTTGAGCGCAATGATTGTAGTAAAACCAAAACTTGCCGTTGGGTGCTTTAATTACATCAGCAGCCCAGTTACCGGTAAAGCCATCAGTCCATTCAATACCCTCTGCAATTTCGGTTGTGTAATTAAAATCAAACAACGGGCTTTCATTTACAGCACTGTTTGCTGATAAACTTGAAATCATTTCCCAGTTCATTAAATCGGTCGATTTAGCGGCAGCTAAATGTGAGCCAAAAATATAATAAGTATCATCGACTTTTAAAACCGACGGATCATGCACGGCAACATTAGTCACTGTTACATTGCCATTGTTGTTAAATTGTACACTGCTACTTACAGTTGGCTTTGCGGTTGCAGTAGGTTGTGCCGCTAATACGCCTTCGGGCGCTGAATTGCTGTCTGAACCGCATCCTGTAACAGCTAAAGCGCAGCTGATCACCATCGCTAATCTGGTTAGTTTCATTTTTTAATGTCCTCTTATAACTGGGATTTTTGTTATTTAATGTTGTCAATAAAATTGCTGTGCACCTAACGTAAAATAGCAACTACGTAGTATTGTAATTTTATAGTACTATTTCAAATGTGCAAATACTTTTGCAAAAGTAATTGTTATGTAAATAAAAAGTGCTTTATTTACAATGCTTACAGCTGTGTTTCAATTATCATCAAGCAATGATTTGCGACGATTTTTCGCTTATTTACAGCAAGTAATGTAAGTATTACGCGAAAATAGAGGGGGTTAACCAGATCTCAGGTAAAGGTATTTACGAATGCTTTGATTTAAAATTATAAAGGTTAATAAAGTGTCTACCTAGAAAGTTATCAGGGTTCACTAGGTGAGTTTACGCGTCAGGCACTTACCTATTGCAAGTTAACTCAACGCAGTTAGCGTTGAAAATCGTCTTTGTAAGTAGATTTATTCACCAGCGAACAATTTTTTAAACCACAGTGATAGGGGCTCTGCAGTGAGAGCCCATTCGTTGACTGAGTTATTTGTCTTTACTCAACCCTTCAGTGGTCATGATGATACGCTGTAAGGTACCATCATCATTGTAGATAAGTGGTTCAATCGCAACTGAGCGACGAAAACGTCCGCCACTTGGCTTGCCATCTTTTGGTGGTACTGCACCTGTATGGTAAATAAAGTAACTTTTACCTTTAAACTCGATAATTGACTGATGATTAGTCTCGCTGTTACCAGCAATCTCATTCAGAATCCTCTTATACTGCCAAGGGCCATGGATACTTTTACTCATTGCGTAGCAGATTTTTTCTGGGAATTCACAGGCATAAGACACGTAATAGTATTCATCTTTCTTATGTACCCATAGCGCTTCGGTAAAGTTTGGTAAATCGATGGTTTTTATTTCACCGTCTAAACTTAGTAAGTCATCGCTGAGCTTCACGTATTTAGGTACAAGGTTACCAAAAAATAGATAAGCATCACCATTTTCTTCTACGTAGATGGCCGGATCGATATCATCCCAATCATTCGGTGTTTGGGTGGTCATATCATTAGTAACCAATGCATGACCTATAGCGTCTTTAAATGGTCCGGTAGGAGATTTCGACGTTGCGACACCAATTGCAAAACCAGGTTTAGTTTCATCATGGCGAACAGTGGTGAAGAAATAAAAGGTGCCATCACGTTCAATCATATGCGCTGCCCATGCATCGCCCTTAGCCCATTTAAAGTCAGTGGCTTTCATTATTGGGCCATGCTTTTTCCAATTCACCATATCGGTTGATGAAAAAGCAAGCCAGTCATGCATCTCAAAGAAAATATCATTATTTGGGGCAACATCATGACCGGTATAAAGATAAACTGTGTCCTTATGAACTAATGCCGCAGGATCTGCGGTGAACACGTCGGTAAATAATGGGTTTTGTGCTGCAACCATACCGCTCGATAAGAGTAATGGTAACGCAAGGGCTGTTAATTTATTTTTCATATGTATCCTTATAGATGGTGTAAGCCAAAGTGTCTGCGCTTATGTGTAGTTTTAGTTAATTCATGGCAGCTGTGAGTACTAAAAATTAGTAAAAGTACAATAAAAAACACCATTAATTGTATTATTGTATTTTTATTGTGATGACATCAGCATAACCGAGGTAAATATATAGTTGCAATGCATTTATATTTTTACACAGTATTAATGTGATTGTTATTCGCATTGTCGACTTTAAGTTTTTGAATTGCATAGCCTTACCTTTTTAATTGTTAGGTGGCTAGATGAAACAAGCTAATAAATCAACTATTTCAATGGAGTGGGTGTTAACTACTCTTTACAGGTTATTTGAATTTGTTGTTTTTTGAGTTGACCCTTAAATAGTCATACAATATGATTAAAGTCCGAGTGTTAATCTATATACATAGTAAATGTAGATATCTCGTATACTGTTTTGACAACATACAATGGGCAATGCAGTGGTCACTCTTCGGTAACTTAATTGGATAGTTCAGAGTTCCGATATAACTATAATTTGGAGAACACCGCTAATGTTTAAAAAAACACACATAGCCAGTGCAATAGTTTTGGCATTTTCATGCCAACTGTCTTATGCACAGGATGAAGTAACAAATACACCGCCAGATAGCACTGATGATATCGAAGTTATTCAAGTATCAGGCATTCGCGGTAGCTTAAACAAAGCGTTAGATGAAAAACGCGCTAGCGTACAAATTGTTGATGCGATTGTTGCCGAAGACATTGGTAAATTTCCTGACAATAATGTCGTTGAAGCACTACAGCGAGTTTCAGGTGTACAAACTACCGGCCGTGGGGGCGGTGAAGTCAGCAGTGTATCAATTCGTGGTCTAAGCGATGTTCATACTACTGTAAATGGCCGTGATGTTTTTACCGGCTCAGGTCGTGATGTGTCGCTGCAAGATATTCCTGCTAGCTTACTCTCTGGTGTTACCGTATATAAAACGCGATCGGCAAAGCAAGTTGAGCGTGGTATAGCTGGCTCGATTGATATTAAAACTCAGCGTCCATTTAACTTTGATGGTAAAAAAGTAGTACTAGCAGCACGCGGTATTTATTCAGACCAACCTGACAAAGTTGACCCTAATTTAAGTATGTTATTAAGTAATCGTTGGGATTTGGATGGTGCGGGTGAGTTTGGTGCACTGGTCAATGTTTCCTATTCTAAAACGCACTACCGCGATGATACATTAGCTGCAGGGGCTGCATTACCCTATTTCACAAACCAACCAGCTACTGGTTTTAGACCTTATTCTCCAATTCCTAGAACGTTAGGAGCACCGGGTAACGAAACCTCTGTTTGGCAGAGCTTAGAAAATGGCCTACCAACAACACCAGGTTCAGCGCTTGATATAAATGGCCAGTCAGCAGAGTATTTACTTGGCCGTGACGCTGTTTTTGGTAACTCTTTTAGCGGTGAACGTAAGCGCCCAGCAATAACAGCCTCATTTCAATGGGCACCTAATGATACATTAGAGTTAACGGCTGAAGGTTTTTATACTGGCTATCGTAATGAGTCACAAAATTCATTATGGCATGCGTTTAGTTACAATGATAACGTCGGCATTGAAACACCGGTTACTTACGATGACACAAATGTCATAAAGCAAAGACAAACCCTCGGCGCAGATGGTTTTGTAAGTGGTGATGCTACTTCTCAAAAAACAGACACGTATTTATACGCATTGGGTGCGAAGTGGCAAGCATCAGATTATCTGACCATTAATAGTGAACTGGTATATCAAAAAAGTGATTATGAAAGCGACTTTTTAGCAATGCGCTTTAATCGCGCAACTTTTCCTACTCTAAACGTTGATTATAATAATGGTGGGGGTGTACCCGCAGTCGTATACGAAGACGATCCTAATACACCTGTAAATGAAGCTGATATGAGCGCTGTTGCAAACTGGAATGCTGCTGATCTATATGACAATGGTGATGGCAACAGTGGTGACTCAATTGCGTTTACGTTTGACGCAGAATATTTATTTGGTGGCACATATATTGATAAAGTTTCTTTTGGTGGGCGCTACGAAAAACGTACTGCAGAAGCATTCACCCGTACTCAGAATAAATATCAACCAACATCGCTAACTAATTTCATGAGCCAGTTAGTTGAAGCAGGTGTAAGCGATGACGGATCTGGGCTTATCTATCAGGTTGATGATTACTTTGATGGCCGAGCTAACGTTTTCAATAACTTTATCGCAGCAGATGGTGGTTACTTACTTGATAATGTAGATGCTGTTCGCTCTGTCTATGGGTTTAACAAAGAAGATAAGTATAAAACGTTTGATATTGAAGAAGATTCTTATGCTTTATATAGCACAATGAATTTTTATCTCTTTGAAAATATTAGCGGTGAGGTTGGTGCTCGTTATGTGAAATATAATCAAGATATGAAGTTTCAATCACTATTATCTAAGAATCCTGCTCAGTATGACCAAACCGTTGAATCAGAAAGTATCAATAAATTGCTACCAAGTTTATCTCTAAACTGGAATATTACAGAAGATATTGTCGGGCGTGTTGCGTATACAGAAACACTAAGAATGCCTAATTACGCTGATTTAAGCTCTGTGGCACGTTACGAAGATCCAATTACTAAAGCGCAAGAATATGGTACCGGTAGTACTGGTAATCCTAATTTACAAGCTACTGAGTCAAAAAATTATGACCTATCGCTAGAGTGGTATTTTGCTGATACAAGTTCTTTATACGCGTCTTACTTTAAGCGTGAAATTGATGGGTTAGTCATTTCATCACGTAGAAATGTTGTACGCGAAGGCGATGATGGTGAAACTCGTCCATACGTTGTTAGCTTTCCTGGTAATGCGTCAGATGGTGAATTATCTGGTCTCGAGTTAGGATTAGTCTATTTCCCAGAAAATCTGCCAGCCGTTCTTGATGGCTTAGGTATGCAGGCAAGTTACACTAACTTAGACTCTTCGCAGGACACTCCTGACTTTGATTCGCTAGGTAATATTACTGGTTATACTGAAACAAGTATGACAGGCGTTTCTGATGAATCAGTTAGTGTCGTTGGTATTTACGAGCGAGAGTCATTTGATATGCGTTTGTCATACTTATGGCGCTCAGCGTTTTATAGCGGAACAACGGATGCTACTTTTGCGAATCCATTACAAATATGGAATCGGCCAGAGCAAAGTTTAGATTTTCAGGTTAGTTATGATGTAAGCGAAGAGTTAACGGTTACATTTGATGCTACTAACTTGTTAGATGATAAGTATCAAACTTATTATGGAGAAGGTAACGAAAATCTATTTAATGCGGGAAGTAGTATTTTTTCTCGTACATTTGCTTTAGGTGCACGGTATTCATTCTAATGTAAATTAGAGTATAAAAAGCCCCGATAACCTCGGGGTTTTTTTATGCTTATTCATATTATACAGAAAATTATTCCCATTGCTTGTAAAGCTAATTGTTTCGTCTTTTTTGTTTCCCCGTACTTGGAATTACCGATCTTAATATATGTTATAGCTATGGAGCATTGGCATACCCTTTCAAGTGAGTTGTTTATTTGTAGTATAATAATTATTTGATTTAGGATGAGTTATATTTCACTTTTTGATACTTCTATCTTTCCCGTAAGATTATATTTCATCAACCAATTGTTTTTTATGGCCTTGTTGCCAAGATTTGTTTTTTTGATTTTTATTTAACATTTATTTATTTTTATCAGTTGACTGTTAATTAATCATACAATATTATCAATGTCAGACAGCAAATAATTAACATAATAAAAGGCAACCTTAATACAGGCTCTGACAACAAGTTTGTAAATAAGGGGAAGCAGAGGGTAATAGCCTTCTGGGGAAAACAAATGGAGAACACCACTCATGTTCAAAAAAACACACATAGCTAGTGCAATAATCATGGCTGTTTCATGTCAGTTTGCATATGCGCAGCAAGAAGATAATGCATCGGTAAATGCTGAGAAAGACGACATTGAAATTATTCAGGTTTCTGGTATTCGTGGTAGCTTAAATAAGGCACTGGCTGAAAAACGCTTTAGTACACAAATTGTCGACTCTATTATTGCAGAAGATATTGGCAAGTTCCCAGATAACAATGTAGTTGAAGCACTACAAAGGGTTACTGGTGTACAAACCACAGGCCGTGGTGCTGGTGAAGTGAGTACTGTGTCTATTCGTGGTCTAACGGATGTTCATACTACGGTCAATGGTCGAGATATTTTTACCGGTGCAGGGCGCGATGTTGCACTGCAAGATATTCCGGCGAGCTTACTATCTGGCGTAACAGTTTATAAAACGCGATCAGCAGATCAAGTCGAGCGAGGTATTGCGGGTTCAATCGACATTAAAACAAATCGCCCGTTTAACTTTGATGGCCAAAAAGTTGTTTTAGCTGCACGTGGTATTTACTCCGATCAACCAGATAAAGTTGACCCAAATATTAGTGCACTGCTAAGTAATCGTTGGGAAATTGACGGCGCTGGTGAGTTTGGTGCACTGTTTAATGTGTCGTACTCTGAAACCAATTATCGTGATGATACGATAACTGCAGGTGCAGCGTTTCCATTTTTTACTAATAATCCGCAAGCAATGTACTCTCCTTATTCACGTATTCCTGAATATGACTCGCAAGGAAACAAGGTTTGGCAGATTGGTCAAGAGAACGGTTTACCTAATACTCCAGGGTCTAAACTAAACGTTGAAGGTGAGCCGACAGAGTATTTAATAGCACGTGATGCTATCTTTGGTACGTCATTTACTGGTTTACGTAAACGTCCAGCAGCTTCTATCTCGTTGCAGTGGGCACCGGTTGATACTTTAGAAATAACCGCCGAAGGTTTTTACACCGGGTATGAAAACGAGTCACAAAATGCGATGTGGTTTTCAAACACGTTTGAAAACGGCAATGGCAATATTGAAACACCAACTATTTTCGATGGCACTAATGTAGTTAAAGAAAAACAAGCGATTAATGCAGGTGGTTTCCAAAGTGGTGATTTCTCATATGGTAAAACAGATAGTTACTTATATGCACTAGGTGCACAGTGGCAAGCTAGTGAATATTTAACAATTAACACTGAAGTTGTTTATCAAGAAAGTGAATTTGAAACTGATTTTTTTGCAATGCGCTTTGACCGTGTAGCCAAAGGGTTAAATGTTGATTTTAATGATAATGACGGAGTTCCTGGGATTGCATTTTGGGATGATCCTAACACCGCAGTAAATGAAGCTGATATGGCTGCAATACAAAATTGGAATGCGGGTACGGTGTATGATAACGGCGGTGGTAATCGCGGGGATTCTACGACATTTACTTTTGACGCTGAATATCTTTTTGGTGGTCGATTCATAGATAAAGTGAAATTTGGCGGTCGCTACGAAAAACGCACAGCTGAAGAGTTCACTCGAACAAATGAAGGTGGGATTGGTAATACTAGTGTTGAAAGTTTAATTCAACAATTGGCCGCAGCAGGAGCTACTGGTGATGGATCCGGTATTGTATTCCATGTGGATGATTACTTCGATGGCAGGGCAGATACATTCAGTAACTTCGTTACCGCTGATGGTGGTTACATGCTTGATAACGCTGGTGCAGTACGCAACGTGTATGGTCTAGAAGCCGAAAATGTTTATAAAACCTTAGATATTGAAGAAAACTCGTATGCATTATATACAACCACTAATTTTTTCATAACTGAAAATATAAGTGGGGAATTTGGGGTGCGTTATGTCAAATATGAGCAGGATATGGACTTCACAGCAGAAACTGGAACAAATACTAATATTTTTGATTCAAGCTCTGCGAGCGCAGACGTCAGTAAATTACTGCCAAGCTTAGTTCTAAACTGGAATATAACCGATGATGTGATAGGTCGTTTTGCTTACACTAATACCTTACGTATGCCTAATTTTGCAGATTTAAATGCCTTGCAGTATTTTACGGATCCTCTTACAGAGGGAACTAAGAATGGGACGGGCACAGGAGGGAACCCGCAATTACAACCTGAAGAGTCGACAAATTATGATATCTCTTTAGAGTGGTATTTTGCCGATTCAAGTTCACTTTACGCAACTTATTTTTTACGAGAAATAGATAGCCGAATAGTCCCAGGGCGAAAAGTTGTGATGCGACCTGATAAGAATGGTGACATTATTCCTTACGCGCTTAGTGCCCCTGTTAATGCAAGTGAAGGCGAATTATCTGGTTTGGAACTTGGTTTAGTATATTTCCCGGATAACTTGCCTGAAATGCTAAATGGGCTTGGTCTGCAAGCAAGTTTTACCGCACTAGATTCATCTCAAAAACTACCTGAGTATAACAACGATGGAACCATTAGCGGTTATGTAGATTCAAGTATGGCTGGTGTATCTGATCAATCATATAGTGTGGTGGGTATTTATGAGCGAGATTCGTTCGATATGCGCTTATCGTATGTATGGCGTTCAGAGTTCTATACCGGTAACGAAGCGGCTATTTTTGCTAATCCATTGCAATTTTGGAACCGTTCAGAACAAAGTTTAGATTTCCAATTTAGCTATGATGTAACAGATGATTTTGTGGTGACTTTTGATGCTACAAATATACTCGACGATGTGTATCAAAGTTATTATGGTGAAGGCAACGAAAACATCTATAACTTTGGTAACGGTATATATTCACGCACTTTTGCAATTGGTGCCCGTTATTCTTTCTAAGTTTATATAATCTTTAAAGTACAAAACCTCGACTTTGGTCGGGGTTTTTACTTATCAACTCATTGAATTAATTTAACTTGTATTTATTCGCTCTGAGATAGTTGAGCTTCCAAAATTATGATTCGTCGAAAAGAGTTGCGATCCTATTAGTATGATAATACTATCAATGAAGTTATCATTAAATTTACAATAATAAGCAATACAATGGTCACCAGTGTGATAAAACAAAGAATAGGTGACCTTTATTATTTTAAATATGGCGTATTAAGGTACTACATATTTTAAAAATCAGGTAGTTGTATGGAAAATCAAAAGTTATCAGTGGTAGAAAAAGTCGGTTTTGGTGCCGGTGATATGGCAGTAAACGTTATGGTTGCTGCATTATTTTATTTTATGTCGTTTTTCTACACCGACATTTATGGCCTCGACCCTGTTGATATGGGTATTTTATTTTTAGTTGCACGTTTTGTTGATGCGTTTACTGACCCATTAATGGGCGTGATTACCGATAAAGTAAAAACTCGCTGGGGGCAGTTCCGCCATTGGTTCTTATTTTTATCTGTGCCATATGGTATTTCAATCGTCCTGCTATTTACCACTCCAGATTTTGATTACAATATGAAGTTGGTGTGGGCTTACCTTACTTATTTATTTGCCACCTTGATGTTTACCGGTGTAGCAATTCCTTATATTTCGTACATTGGCGTATTAACCGCAGATCCTAAAGAACGTTTATCAGCGAATGGTTATCGGATGTTTTTTGCCAAAATAGCCAATGTTATTATTGTATTTTCTGTACCTTTACTGGCATCAATGTGGGGCGGTGGCGATATCGCTCATGGTTATAAACTGGCAATGATTTTAGTGTCTACCTGTGGTGTAGCATTGTTTCTGTTTTGCTTTTTTACTACTCGTGAACGTATTACTCATGAACCACAAACCGAAAGCATACTGACCCAATTTAAAGTGCTGATTAAAAACGATCAATGGTTGCTGCTATGCGCCGCATGTGTGCTTGGTACTTTAGGTTATGCAATTCGTGGCAGTGTGGCTATGTACTACGCTAAGTACTATTTAGGTGCTCCTGATCTGGCGGGTACTTTTACCAGTGCAGGTATCGCAGCATCAATAGTATCTATGGTGGCAAGTACGTGGATCACCCAACGTTATTGTAAGTTAAAACTATTTAGATGGTCACAAATCGCAGTGTTGTTTATTTCGCTGATAATGTTTTTTGCAGTGCAACCTGGTGACATCTGGTTGGCCTTTGTGTTGTATATCATTTTATCTTTCGTGGTTGATTTGCATGCACCGGTGTTTTGGTCCGCGATTGCAGAAGCGGTTGACTATGGCGAAATTAAAGACGGTGTTAGGGCATCAGGTTTGTCATTTGGCGGGATTTCATTTTGCCAAAAAGCCGGTGGTGGTTTAGCGGGTCTTGCCGGTGGTTTACTGTTAGCTTTTTTTGATTACCAGCCAAATATTGAACAAAGTCAATTTACCATGACTGGATTAGCATTAATGCTGACCATTATTCCTGGTGTGTTTCATGCCATTTTGGGCTTTGTGCTATTTAAATACAAAATTACCGATAACTATTATACCGATATGGTTAAAAACCAGCGGTTACCAGAATAATTTTAGGAGCATTTATGTCAACTTTACCTAAACCTTTGATCCCACAACGTGCTGATCCATATATTCATAAGCACACAGATGGTTATTATTACTTTACCGCGTCAGTGCCTGCCTATGATGGCATTGAACTGCGCCGTGCAAAAACCCTAGAAGGGCTTGCAACTGCAACGCCAAAAATGGTCTGGATGAAGCCACAAACAGGTCCATATTCTGAGCTTATTTGGGCTCCTGAGATCCATTTTAATGATGGCGCTTGGTATGTTTATTTTGCCGCAGCACCGAGTCGTGAAATTAAGCACGATTTATTTCAGCATCGTATGTATGCAATTAGCTGTAAAGATGCGGATCCGATTGAGGGCGAGTGGCAGTTTTGCGGTCAAATTGAAACCCCATGGGATACTTTTTGTTTAGATGCCACGACTTTTTATCATAATGATGAGCTTTATTATTGCTGGGCACAAAAAGAACCGGGTGTAAAAGGTAACTCAAATCTGTACTTGGCAAAAATGTCATCACCAACAGAGATCACTGGCGAAATCACCCGTTTAACCATCCCTGAACTTGATTGGGAAATAATTGGTTTTTGGGTGAATGAAGGCCCTAACGTACTTAAACGTAACGGTAAAATATTCTTAACGTATTCAGCCAGTGCCACCGATGAAAACTATGCTATGGGCTTGCTATATGCGGACCTAGATAGTGATTTATTAGATATAAATAGCTGGACTAAAGTGCAAGAGCCAGTATTTCGTAGTAACGAGCCTAAGTCGATGTTTGGCCCCGGGCATAACAGTTTTACGCAAGATGAAAATGGTAACGACGTGCTGGTTTATCACTGTCGTCAATATACTGAAATTGAAGGTGATCCACTGTGGAACCCAGATCGTCATACCTTCACAAAATCACTAAATTGGGATGATAACGGTATGCCTGTTTTTGGTAAGCCTGGCGAACAATAACAATAACAAAAGGACTCTGTGTATGTTTGTTTTAGCAGTAAAAAAATTACCACACGTTATTAGTTTTTCTCTTGCGGTAATGTTGTTATCGGCTTGCAGCGAACACCCTAATGCAGATGATAAAACTGTTAATACGCATCATACACAGCGCACACCACAACAACTTTTTGCACTTGAGCAAGTTAGCTTAAGTGCAAGCCCATTTTTACATGCCCAGCAAACTAACGTTCGTTATTTATTGGCATTGCACCCAGATCAATTATTAGCCCCTTACTTACGTGAAGCTGGTATCGAGCCCAAAGCGTCATCTTATGGTAATTGGGAAGACTCGGGGCTTGATGGTCACATTGGCGGTCATTATTTATCGGCGTTAAGCCTTGCGTGGGCTGCAACTGGCGATGAAGAACTAAAGCGCCGTTTAGATTACATGTTAAATGAGCTACAACGCGCACAACAGGTTAATGACGGTTATTTAGGAGGCATACCAAATGGTCAAGCGATGTGGCAACAAATCCATGATGGCAATATTAAAGCCGATTTATTTAGTTTAAATGATCGTTGGGTGCCGCTTTATAACATAGACAAAATTTTCCATGGCTTGCGTGATGCTTACTTGATTGCAGGCAGTGAACAAGCAAAAACCATGCTGTTTGATTTAGGCGAATGGTTTTTAAACTTAACCTCTAAGTTAAGCGAGCAGCAGATTCAACAGATGCTGTATTCAGAATATGGCGGTTTAAATGCGGTATTTGCCGATATGGCGACGATCAGTGGCGATAAGCGTTATCTCAAATTAGCGCAACAGTTTACTCAAAATAGCATTGTCGATCCGCTGTTAAAAAAACAAGATAAGCTAACTGGCTTACATGCTAATACCCAAATTCCAAAAATTATTGGTATGTTGAAGGTCGCTGAGGCCACTGATGATAAAGCGTGGCAACAAGGCGCAGATTATTTTTGGCAAACAGTGACTAAAGAGCGCTCAGTGGCCATTGGTGGTAACAGTGTGCGTGAGCATTTTCACGACAAAAAAGATTTTACCGCGATGGTTGAAGACGTTGAAGGCCCTGAAACCTGTAACACGTACAACATGATGAAACTCAGCAAGCTGCTGTTTCTGAAAACCGCGGACACTCGCTATTTAGAATACTACGAGCGCGCAACCTATAACCATATTTTATCGTCACAACATCCTGAGCACGGTGGGCTTGTGTACTTTACGCCAATGCGTCCTGGGCACTATCGTATGTATTCATCGGTACAAGATTCAATGTGGTGTTGTGTCGGTTCGGGTATCGAAAATCATAGTAAATACGGTGAGCTGATCTACAGTAAAAATGACGATAACTTATGGGTAAATCTATTTATTCCAAGTACGCTTGATTGGCAGCAACAGGACTTAAAAGTAACTCAACAAAGCCATTTTCCGGATGCTAATAATATAACCTTAGTGATTAACACATTAGATAAAAAACATAACTCATCAGCGCAGCTGCACATTCGTAAACCAAGTTGGGTTACTGATGAATTGCAGTTTAAGCTTAATGGCAAAGCAATAAATGCCACTGCAGAGCAGGGGTATTACGCAATAAAACATGACTGGCATGATGGCGATAAATTAACTTTTTCTTTAGCGCCAAAACTGTACACAGAGCAGTTGCCTGATGACCAAGATTACTATGCGGTATTGTATGGTCCTGTGGTAATGGCAACCAAAGTACAAGCGTTTAAAAATGAGCATTTAAACTTTGTTGCTGATAACAGTCGCATGGGTCATATTGCAGCAGGGCCTACCTGTCCACCCGAAGCACTGCCTATCATGCTCAGTGAACCCGAGCAGTTTATTGCTGATTTAAAGCGAGCCCCTAGCGCAGAACTTGCATTTACCACAGATAAAAATGTCGCCATTGCTCAGCAGGGGATAGGGAGCACACAAACAACTCAGTTAATTCCGTTTTTTAGGCTTCATGATAGTCGCTACCAAGTTTACTGGCCGCAGCAAAGTGAAGCCGAATTTACTCAATTTGTTAAAGATTCAAAAGCGGCTGAACAAGCAAAAGAGCAATTACGATTATTGACCGTTGACCAAATTACACCGGGCGAGCAACAGCCTGAAGTTGAGCATGACTTTAAAGGTGAAAATACCCGTGCAGGTGTTAATAACGGCCATCATTGGCGTGATGCAACAGGTTGGTTTGAATATAAGCTAACTAACTCAGAGCAGCAGGCAGTTGCACTGCGTATCCGTTACTTTACTGCAGATGTTGGACGTAAGTTTACTATCACAATTAATGGTGAGGTGCTGGCAAAAGTTAGCTTACCTGCTAAGCAAACCGGTGCAGAATTTTACAGTATTGATTATCCATTAACTGATGAAATGAAAAAAGCTAGCTCATTAACACTGCGCTTTAGTGCAATAAAAGGATCGGTTGCTGGTGGTATTTACGGTATTCGTTTAATCAATAATAACTAGTAGGACGAGTATGAGTTTACAGCATTATGACGATGTGCATTCTAAAGTGAGTGTTCGGCGCTACCCGCTCGCAGAGCAATACATAACACAGCCTGGTGTGCATGTAACCGGCTCGGGTTTAATGTATCGAATTATTGAACTGGGAAGTGGCGAACCACCTTCATGGGATGCTACTGTTAAGGTGCAGCAACGCGTGATGACTGCAACAGGGCATGTGCTTTATGATACGCGGCAAATCGAGCAAGTGGCTGAGTATGAGATAGCAGAAGCAATTGAAGGTTTGCAAGAAGCACTCATGCTGATGCCTAAAGGCAGCCGTTATGAACTTTTGATTTTACCGCATCTAGCCTACGATATTTACAGTGTGGCACTGAATGAATCTTTAGCGACAAGCAGTGAGCAGCTTATTTTTATGGATATTAAACTCATTGATTTTAGCGAGTAATATTGGTGCTAGAGCAGTAATTCTTGTGTTAATAATGCGATATATCAAAACAAAAAACCTGCAAAAAATGCAGGTTTTTTAGTGGCTGTTCTTAAGTGTTACTTCTCAATCAGCTTAGTGGTGCGCTTGTTTAGATCTTTGCTATCAACTACTGGCCAGTTATCGTCCCAAGTCATCGGTAGAATACGTAATTTTTGTAAACCGTTATCAGCCGTTTCGTAAGCATGAAGTACTAAGTAATCTTTACCGTCAAAGGTATAAGCGGCATTATGACCAAGCGCTACCCAGTCTTTATTACCTTCGATCACCAGCGAACCACCGCCATTATTTAAGTCACGGCCTTCTTTATCAAGGTATGGGCCTTCTACGTTTTTACTGCGCCCTACACGGACATTGTAAGTGCTGTCTAAACCTTGGCAGCATTTATCAAACGACACAAATAGGTAGTAATAGCCATTCTTTTTAAAGATATATGGTGCTTCTACAGGTCCGTGTTCAGTGTTAGGGCGTGCTGAAATGCTATGCCATTCTTGTGGTTGTGCCAAACGTACCATATCATCGTCAAGTTTCACTAATTTAAGACCGCCCCAAAACGAACCAAAGCTCATCCATGGTGTACCATTGTCATCTTCAACAATCGCTGGATCTATGGCATTCCAGTTATCACGCTCAGGCACAGACTGTATAACTATACCGTGATCTATCCATTTATAATCTGGTGATTTAGGATCTAGAGTTTCGTTAACCGTTACACCGATCGCCGAGGTGTTTTTACCAAACGTAGACACAGAATAATAAAGGTAAAACTTGCCATCTTTTTGGTATACATCCGGCGCCCAAAGGTGGCCACCAAAGTCACTGGCAACTCGTTTTGCCCAGCTCGGCTCGTCTTTAAATACGCGCCCGGTAAGCTGCCAATTTTTCATGTCTTTGGATTCGTAATACGTGATCCCCATACCCGTGCTAAAGACGTAATAGGTATCGCCTTCTTTGGTCATTACAGGGTCGTGTACTTCAACTTGTTTAGCCATGGTATTACTTGCTAAACAAAGTAATGTGCTTGCACCGAGCAGTTTACATGTATGAGCGAACTTTTTTGCGTGTTTCATAGTTGCCTACCTTTTTATTTTAATCATTAAACTTATCAGCTACTATAATATATGTAATACAATATTAACAATGGAAATTAAACTATAAAAATAGGAAATACCATGGCCAAGAATCTGATTGCCACTGCAATTATAAGCGTACTTAGTATGTCATGCTTTTACAGTGTTGCAGAGACAAATAATAGCCCAACATTAATACCAATTGATAACCCGATTGTTTTGCAACGCGCTGATCCTTGGTTGGTCCGCGATGAAAAAACCGGTTGTTATACCTTTATTGGTACATCCCCTAAGTTTGACGAAATTGAATTACGTCAAGCTTGTAGACTTAATGACTTGAAACTAGCAGAGCCAAAAGTGATTTGGCATAAAAATGAAAAAGGCCCAATGAGTACCAATATTTGGGCACCAGAGCTACATAAAGTTGATGGCAGTTGGTATATTCATTTTGCAGCGGGTGATGTAGAAAAGCCGTTTAGTATCCGCATGTATGTACTCAAAAATGACAGTGAAAACCCGATGAACGGGCAGTGGCAAGAAATGGGTCAGTTAAAAACCCACCTTGATAGTTTTTCGTTGGACGCTACAACATTTAGCCATAAAGGTAAGCGTTATTTAGTGTGGGCACAGCAAAACCAACCCGCAACGTATAACTCCGCATTGTGGATTGCACAAATGGATTCACCAACATCGATAAAAGAGCCAATAGTGAATATTTCAGAGCCAACACTTGATTGGGAAATACAAGGCTATAAGGTGAATGAAGGTGCTGCAGTGATGATCCGTGAGGGGAAAGTGCTACTTACGTATTCTGCCAGTGCGACTGATGATCGATATGCAATGGGCTTGTTATGGGCCGATGCAGATGCTGATTTACTCGACCCGGCAAGCTGGCATAAAAAGCAGCAACCAATTTTTGCTAGTAACGAAAAAGTAGGGCGCTTTGGTCCTGGTCACAATAGCTTTGTAAAAGCAGAGGACGGTGTTACAGACTTACTAATTTACCACAGCCGTGATTACAAAGAGCTACAGGGTACCCCGCTGACAGATCCAAATCGCCATGCGCGTGCACGCATTATAAAGTGGGATGACCAAGGATTTCCTATTTTGTCTAAAGAAAAAGGAGACTAATTATTAGTCTCCCATAGTTAATAATGAGTTTACTACAGTCAGATATATGCCGATTATAGTGATTTAAACTATTAAAATATTCTATAGGTCAATTACGAAGGGATGTGCCAGTATCCTTTGTGTTTGCTCGAGTGTTAGCCCTTTAGCGGTTGCTGCTAAAGGAACGCGGTGCATCAGATTGTTGACGGTGGTGCTGGTTAAATCATTTTCAGTTCCATTGGCTTCTACGGGGTGAGCGAGTCCAAGGAAGTGGCCAATTTCATGCGCTGTTAATCGTGCTATCTCGTTTATAGTGCCAGGAGCACTTTGTGGGAAAGCGCAATTGGTGGGTGATACAAAAATACCATCAGCCACACCTGCGCCACCAGGGATACGAGGCGTAAACCCTGCTAAATTTTGTAGGCCAAAGCCAGTTTGTTGTTTAACGCATTTGCCAATAACAACACTAATCGTATCCTCATCTTTGCTTTTAAGTTGTGACAAGATATTTGCTAAAGGGGTTAAATCGTGAGTACTTTTCATTATGATGGCTGCATCATCTATAAATTCAACCTCAGTTACATTAACGTTCAGGTCTAATTCAAGGCCAATTAAAATAGAAAGTGATTCAACATCTATTTCAGAAGCAATAGCAGAACTTAAAGCAAACCTTACGTTAATGCTTGGATTAGCTGGCATAGCAGAGACGAGCAATTCTATATTGATATTTTTGGCTAGAGTATCTTTGGAAAAAGAGTCACACGGCACTGGTTTAAATATCATTTGAGTGACCTCCGCTGCAACACCTTCTAATACAAACAAACCCTGATCAGAAAGTTTATTTGTTCTCCAAAGGTGTTTATTTGCGCTCGACTTATCGGTTATTAGCGTATCGCCATTAACATTTAAAGCTGATGAGGCAATCAAACATCCCTTGGGCAACGTTGTTACACGAAGCGCACGTCGGGCATCACTTAGGGGGATCTTAACGGCAAAACTGTTATTTCCGGTCGTATTTTGAAAATTAACGTTAAGCGGTGTCCAATCATTTTGCTTAGTCTCTTGTTCAGTCGTTTGCTTAGTAGATTGTTCAGTAGCCTGTTCGCTATTACAGCCTGTTAAAGTAACAGCTGCAAAAGCGTATAACATTGGCATAAACTTTCTCATCTCAAATCCTTCGCGCTAAGATACCTACCAATACGTCTTTTAATGTATACATCTGATTCACGTTTATATTGAGTTACTAATAGATTTTTCGCTTCTTGTGTTTGTTGGGCGCCAAGTAAATCAATACTTGCGGCACGTAGTTGTGGATCGAGTGAATTTACACGCTTGGCAAGTGCATCAACCACGTCGGATGATGCTGCGCCACTATCTTTAAGTGCTTTGACTAATGCTGCGCTTACTGAAGGGTAAAATAAAATGGGACAGGCACATTATTTTAAAATCTGTCCCATTCGTATTTTTCACCCGTAGGAAATGGCTTCAGCCATGAATTTTTTAAGTTTTATGCGTTCCTCTTTTTAAATCAGTCAGTTAATTTTGCACAAAGATAAGTGAATGAGGGTAAGTGAGAAAGGCATGCCTGTAGGAGATGGCTTCAGTCATGAATTCTCTAAGTTTTAGACGTTGCTCTTTTTTAATAAGCATCTTTATCTGTGTGTAAAAAAGGGGGGGTGATAACACCCCCCCATAAACGTGGGAACAACTAATTAAGTTTTACCAGAAACGGTAGTAAATAAACGCGGTGATACCGATGATCCCTGCGGTATGAATGTAATCCCATTTATCTAGGCCATCAGCAACCTCTTTTAATGTAGCTTTGTCTAGACTTGAGAAGGTAAGGCCTTTTAATTGCTCTTCACTTGCTTGCTTGGTGAATATACTCACTACAATCATAATGCCGACAACGAGTACGAATAGTAAAATACAGTAGTATAACCAGTTCATTGTGGTAACCCATTCCACTGGTGTACCCACTAGGCTGTCTTTAAATGGCAAAAGTACTAAGCGGAACATACCCATCACAAAACCAGATACTAAACCAACAAATCCCGCTGTAGGTGTAATACGTTTACTACATAAACCTAGCAAGAACACGGCGGCAATACCAGGGGCTATTAACGATTGAACGCTTTGTAAGTACTCATAAAGTACATCAGCAATTAAGCTCATAATGGGGATCCACAATAAGCCTAAAATAACAATTGCAACGGTTGCCAAGCGGCCAACTTTTAACAGATGCTTTTCGCTCGATTCGGGTTTGAATTTTTTATAGAAATCGATAGTAAATAACGTCGCTGATGAGTTAAATAACGACGCTAACGAGCTCATTAATGCTGCAACGAGGCCACCAATTACGATGCCTTTGACGCCGGATGGGAGTAACTCGGCAACCAATGTAGGAAACGCTTGGTCCGCACTGTCATAACTAATAATGCCTTTAACTTTTAGTGCATAGGCAATCATGCCCGGTACTAAAAAGATAAAAATAGGCAATAGCTTTAAGTAACCTGCAAACATAGTACCGCGACGAGCTTCTTTAATGCCTTTCGCCGACAGTACCCGTTGTACAATATATTGGTCTGTACACCAGTACCAAAAACCAATGATAAATGAACCAAATACGATCCCCGGCCACGGAAACTCGGTATCTGAGGCACTGCGAATTAAATGCATGTTCATATCGTTTATGCGTTCAACTTCAGACCACCCGCCGACTTTATCCAAACCGACAACTAAGATCACCACAGAGCCAATAATAAGTACTGGCGTTTGTAAAACAGAGGTCCACATGATGGCTTTCATACCCCCGAGTACAGTATAGATACCGGTGATCACTACTAAAGCAATGGCTGAGATCCAGAAGAAATCAATGCCCCAAATGCTTTCAATTCCTAAAATAGTTTTAAACGCGATGCCGCCAGCATAAACAGTCACCGCAACTTTAGTCAGTACATAACTGATCAAGGAAATAACCGATAAAAAAGTGCGTGATTTTGAATTATAGCGGCGCTCTAAAAACTCCGGCATGGTATATACTTTACTGCTCCAGTAAAAAGGCACAAACACCCAACCAAGTAATAAAATAATCCACGATTGCATTTCCCAGTGGGCTAATGCCATTCCCGATTGTGCACCTGCACCAGATAAACCAACGAGGTGTTCTGAGCCAATATTCGAGGCAAAAATTGACGCACCAATAACTAACCAACTCGCATTACGCCCAGCTAAAAAATAATCTGTAGTATCTTCTTCTTTTTGTCTCATCGAGACGACGACAACGGCTAATAACAAGACAAAAAATCCCGCTAACACTAGCCAGTCGAGTGTACTTAATTCGATCATCTTTAATTCCATCTAAGCCCGGAGATCAATCCGGATTATTTGTGTTTATAAAAATATTATAATACAAATGAGGTGAATGAAAGAGATTTGTTAAAAATTAGTAATACTTTAAATTTTTATGTTTTCAGCAATTACACAGTTCAAACAGCGGAAAAAAGTATTTACAGTAGCATTGTCAAAGATTTGCCTGATGACGCGGTAAGGTTATAGTAGTATCATAGAATAAGTATTTTTAAAGGAACTGTTTATGGCACGCATTGAAAATTTAAATTTGTCGCAACAGGTAACCAATGAGTTAGGTAAAGCCATTATTAATGGTCATTACACTGCTGAAACGGGTTTACCTACTGAAGCAAAATTATGTGAAGAGTATGGCATTAGTCGTACTGCTATTCGTGAAGCAGTGAAAATGCTTGCTGCAAAAGGGCTTATTTCATCGCGCCCGCGCCAAGGCATTCGGGTTGAACCAGCAAACACATGGAATTTATACGACACCAGCGTATTAAAATGGTTGCTTGATAGTAGCCCGACCTTGTATGTGTTAAAAGAATTTTTACAAGTACGCTTAGCTATTGAACCACAAGCAGCGGCACTTGCAGCAAGACGTGCTGATAAAGGCGCAATTGCAGAGATTGCGATTGCAGTTGAAAAAATGCAAGCGGCGGCTGATGCCTCCGATGGCGAAATCCATGAAAGTGATTTAGCTTTTCATACCGCAATTTTGTTTGCCAGCGGTAATCGTTTTTTCTTTCAATTGCGTGATTTTATTTGTACTGCTCTTAACGTTAGTATTCAGCATACAACACCCGCGAAAGGTAATAAAAAAGCCATTGCGGATGAACACTTTAAAGTGTATCAAGCAATTTTAAATGGTGAGCCTGAGCGCGCTAAAAACATGATGACGTATATGATTGACGAAGCTATGTCATTTATTGAAAAAGAAATAGCTGAAAAAGAGTCACAAAACGAATCGAAATAACCATGTTTTGTTAATGAATTATCTTAATACTTAAGGAAATCATGCCAGTCTCAACATCACACACAACAAGTTATCCAAGTCTCGCTGGTAAAAGTGTTTTTATTACCGGCGGTGCAACAGGGATCGGTGAAGTCATGGTAAAGCGCTTTTGTCAGCAGCATGCAAAAGTAACTTTTATTGATATTGCCAAACAGCAAGGTGAGCAATTGTGTAGCCAGTTAGCTGGCCAGTATCGCTTTGATCCGCAGTATATTTACTGTGATCTTCGTGACATTGAACAATTAAAAGCCGCTATTGAAACAACGGGCAAAACACAAGGTGAGATCAGCGTATTGATCAATAATGCGGCTGACGATACTCGCCACGTTGCCGATACCATGAGTGTTGAATACTGGGATGATAAGTTAGCCGTTAATTTACGGCCATGCTTTTTTTCGGCGCAAGCCGTAGCCCCGCAAATGCAGCGAATTGGTGGTGGTAGCATTATCAATATGGGCTCAGTGAGCTGGCGTATTAAGCAAACGGGCATGCCAGCTTACACCACGGCAAAAGCTGGGATCGAAGGACTAACCCGTTCATTAGCTGCGACTTATGGTAAAGATAATATTCGTATTAACACCTTAGTACCTGGCTGGGTGATGACCGAGCGCCAAATAACGCATTGGTTAACTCCAGATATGATTGAAGATGTTAGACATAATCAATGTATAAATGAAACATTACAGGCCGATGATATTGTCAATGCCGCATTATTTTTAGCCGCAGACGACAGTAAAATGATGACCGCACAATCACTTGTTGTTGATGCTGGTTGGACTTAAAATTCAATAAAAAAATTTACCTAACGCCAATGATATTATAATATTAGGATATTCTTGTCTGTAAATTAGTCAAACCTAGTTAAATAAGGTAGAAACGCGTTGCCCGATATCGTATTAGTTTATTTTATATTAATAATAGGCGCATGCTTGCAATGCGTGATTGGGTTTGGTCTTGGCTTATTGTGCGCACCTATTTTATACTGGCTTATGCCAGAGTTAGTGCCAGGGCCAATGATTTTAAATGCTTTATTACTCACCTCAATTCTTGCCATAAAGCACCGTGGCGCAATAGATCTAAAGCAAACCGGCTATTCAATTTTTGGTGGCGCCGTCGGAGTGTTAATTGCTGCAGCGGTAATGTTGCATGTTGATCCCCATCAGTATCGTATTTTACTCGGTTGTTGTTTACTAATTGCAGTTGCGTTATCACTTACAGGTTGGTCGCCTAAGCTTACCTTTATCTCTAATGTACTGGCATCACTAGCATCTGGTTTTATTGGTACCACCACATCCGCAGGCGGCGCACCGATGGGGCTACTCTATCAAGCGCAAAATAAAGATAAAATTAAAGCTAACTTAAGTATTTTCTTCGTGTTTATTAATTTATTTGGGATCACTGCGCTGCTGCTTACGGGCACCGCTGACTCTAATGACTTACTGCTATTTATTGAATGCTTACCCGCTATTTTAATTGGTTGGGGGCTTTCATACTTGTTAAATAATACAATTAATGAACAAGCCACGCGTATTTTAATTATTGTTGTGGCGACTTTTTCAGGGCTGGCACTGATTTTCTTGCAACGTTAAAATAGCGCAATAAACTCACATGCTGTTTTAAGGTAAATAATGGCGATTAACTCGATTAAAATGATCATTCCTTGCCAATGTTTACTTGGCGAAGGGCCATATTACAGCGCATCGCTAAAGTGTTTATTTTGGGTCGATATTTTAGACAAACTACTTTACCGTTTTGATTGCCAGCAACAAACAGTGTGCCGTTACCCGATGGAGCAGGCTATTTGTTGGATAATGGAAACCACCGAACAGCGTTTAATCGCAGGTTTTGAGCGCGGCATTTATTACCTTGATAACAACACATTCCAACCTAGTGAGCTGTATCCACTGGCTACTCTTGCAGTAAATAACCGTTTAAATGATGCCAAAACCGACCGCAACGGGCATGTGTTTTTCGGCACTATGGATAAACATGAACAACACAATACTGGGGCGTTGTATCGCTTTGGTCAGCAACAAACGCCAACCATTGTTGATAGCAATTATGTGATCAGTAATGGCCCTGCAATAAGTAAAAACGGTCGTATTTTATATTCAACAGAATCATCCACCCGCACTATTTATCAATTTGATTTAAATGAGCAAGGTGAGCTTAGCAATAAGCGAGTATTTGTAAAATTTGACGAGACAATGGGCTTTCCCGATGGTATGACAGTCGATAACGACAATCACTTGTGGGTCGCGTCTTGGAATGGCCACGGCCTTTATCGTTTTTGTGAAAATGGCACTATCGTGCATTTTTATCGACTTCCCGCACCTAGGATCACCAGCCTCACTTTTTTTGGCGATGATCTAACAACCATCGCCGTTACCTCCGCCCGTACTGGCCTAGAACCTGAGATACTAAAACAATACCCCTACAGCGGCGCCGTATTTATTTTACAAGCCGATATACAAGGAATAGCAGAAACGCCTGCCCAGCTGTGTTCATAATCAGCCAAGAGGTCTTTTTCAGTGCAATGATAAAATGTTAGTATTCCCACATATATATTTGCATAAATGAGTTGCTATGAAGACAAACACTACTTTTTTACAAAATGTAAAACAACAAACCACAGCAAAACCAAGCTCAGAGTTAGAGCGTCTGTGGCAACGCATAGAAAAGCACACTAAACGTAACGCTAATTTTGATACTAAAAAGCAAGGTTTATTTATTCAGTTTAAAGAGCAAGTAGAACCGCACGAACAGCATCAAGCACAAATGATTGCACAGCAGATTTGTCATTTGAGCCAATTTATTCCACGCAAAAGCTTAACCGATGAGCAGCGAAATGAGCTTGTGGATTGGATAAATGCAGATTTAGATTACTTAGCAAGCCATCCGTTTACTGGTCACTTAGATATGGAAACAATATCACACACTTTTAAATTTCATTTAGGTAAGCACAATCAAGAAGCGGTAAACGACATCCCATCGTCAGAGCTTAATGTTTTCAGAACCATGCTGCAGCAAGATTTTCCTGGTTTAGAGTTAACAGATGAACAATTAAAGGAAATTACGCTTGATCCTCAACTGCTCTATAAACACCTAGACGAACAAGGTTTTGGTGATACCCAAGAGCCTGACTCAGAAAGCACAGATGATCCCTTTAATGCCGGCGATGCGCAAAGCGATGATGATGAAGATTGGGATGATTTTTTTGACCAATTTGAGCGGTTTGATCGTGATGAAATTAAACAACAAAGAACCGATGCAAAATTAGAAAAGCTATTTAAAAGCTCACAGCTTAACAAAATGTACAAACGCTTAGCGTCAAAATTACACCCCGATAAAGAGCCAGACCCAACTAAAAAAGCCCAAAAGCACGCGCTAATGCAACAACTAAGCGAAGCACGTAAAGCAAAAGATGGCTTTACCTTATTACAGCTTTATATTACGCATTTTGACGATGATGTGGACTTTGATGAAGAAACCAAAGCAAACCTAGTACCATTACTGCAAAATAAAATAGCCGAGCTAAATGCGCTTCATCGCAGGCAAAAAGAAGGCAACGATGAACATACACTCGTATGGCGTAAATTTAACGGCCGTAGTAAAGCACAGATCAAAGAAAATTTTGCAGATCATATAGCAGCTTTAAATAATGAATGCGATGAAATTACTGAACGCTTAAGCTATTGCACAACAGTAAAAGTACTCAAAGAAGAACTAAACGATCGGATTTTAGATAAACGCCATATGCCCATGTCATTAGAGGCTGCGTTCGAAAGTATGTTTAACCTTTGATCTAAAACAAGTCATTCAAGCAGAAAAGGAATTCAGCTTGTAATCAATGGTTTTTCTGATAACTTGGAATAACAATAAAAAATAATAGTGCAGGGAACGCATGGTTGAAACAACCAATCAAAATAGCCAGCCACTTAACTACAATATCCAACAACGGTTTCATTTTATAGAGCTCATTATTCAATGGGAAGGACGCCTGACAACCAATCATTTACAGCAACATTTTGGTATAAGCCGCTCTAATGCATCCCAGCTAATTCAAGATTATTTAGCGCTCAACCCACACAGTTTAATTTACAACAACTCGCTAAAAGGGTATCAAGCAAGCGATAATTTTATACCCAAGTTTAAGCAGCTGGATCTAACCAATTACTTAAAAACCACACAAGCGAGTATGCAAGATCAAAGTAAGTATCTTACATGGCTAAACTCACCACTTGCACCCATACAACCAGATAAAGTAAGAGGCGTTTTACAAGCGCTGAAACAAAAGTTACGTGTTGATGTTGGTTATGCATCCATTGCTAGCCCAGAATTCGAATCAAGAATTATCAGCCCACATAATTTAGTGTTTGATGGTACTCGTTGGCATGTTCGAGCCTACTGTGAAAAAAACCAAGACTTTCGAGATTTTGTATTAACCCGTTTTAGTGGCGAATATGAATTTGAAGGCGCCGCCCAATTTGACCAAAAACACGACACATTATGGCAAACTCACCTCAACGTAATAATAGAACCTGATCCGCGTTTAGCCCAAAACAAAGCGCGTATTATTGCGCTCGATCACCAAATGCAATTGCAGCCCAATGGCCGATATCAGCGCACTCTAAAAATACGAGCAGCTTTATTACTTTACCTTTTAAAACAATTAGGTGTTGTTAGTTATCACGTTAATCCTGAAGCGCAACAAATCATATTAAGTCCTGAATGCTTAGCCCAGTTACAGCCTTATTTACCTCGTTGATTTAAATCAACTGACTATAAAATAACGAATAAAAGAATATGTACAACTAAGCGACAGGTGATAAATGTACAGTGTTGTTGAATTAACCTAGTAAGCGTAGGGTTTGATAAAACCCGTTAAGGAATAGAGTGATGTCGATACCAAGTTATTTTAAATATTGGGGAAAAGCGAAAAAAGATCCGTTACAAAGTGGCGCTGATTATCATTTATTACCTTATCATTGTTTGGATGTGGCAGCGGTTGCTGACATTTGGTTAACTGAATCTCGCACTTTGCTAAAGCAAATTGCTATACAAATTAACTGCCTGGAATCAGATGCTAAAGCAATAATATTGTTTTATGTTCTACTGCATGATTTGGGAAAATTTGATGCTCGATTTCAAAACTATGTAGAAGAAATAAGAGTTCAGTTACAAGGCGAAGAGTTTGAGGTTGAGCCTGAAAAATACGCACATGGCTCGCATGGTTATCTTCACTTTATGAAGTCTTACGGCCATAACGAGGCAATGAAAGCTGTAGCCGGTCATCATGGTTATTGTGATACATCGATTGACCGTAATTTAGCTGAACCTGACGCTGATGAAGAATTAGTTGAGTTAGATAAAGTTGCACGAAAAGAATGGATTGAATTTTGTTTGGCTTGGACAGGTTTAACAGAAATTCCAGATATCGGCGATATTCCAATGTTAGCTGGTTTATGCAGTGTTGCCGATTGGATTGGTTCTTCAATCACTAGTTTTAAAACTAAAGTTGAGGATTTAAATGAATATTATCAGTGCACTTTACCACGAGCTAAACAAGCGTTAATTGAAGCGGGTGTATTAAATAAGTTAAATGGTGCAGGTTTTGAATATTTATTCTCACCATACCAACCTCGCGGTATACAAACCCTATTGAATGATATGCCATTAGAAACAGGTTTAACTATTGTTGAATCTGATACTGGCTCAGGAAAAACAGAATTTGCATTAGCTTATGCATCTATGTTGATAGAGAAAAATTTAGCAGATGGAATTGTTTTTGGTTTACCCACTCAAGCAACCGCTAATGGTTTATTTGAACGCATAGGTGAAGCTGCTAGTAAGTTATTTCCAGATAGCACACTTACATTGGCGCATAGTAAATCTAAATACTTAATACCAGATGAAAATGGATTTTTACATCAATCAAGCAAAAGAGCTTTTTTAGGTTCTTTGTCAGTTGCAACCGTTGATCAAATATTAATGGGGGTGTTGGGTATTAAGCACCAGTTTATCCGTTCATTTGGTACTAGAAAGTCGGTCCTTATTTTAGATGAAATCCATAGTTTCGATGCTTATATGTACGCTTTAATAGAACGTGTGTTACAAGGGCAACATCAAGCGTATTCTAGTGTCATATTACTTTCTGCAACTTTGCCTTTGTCATTAAAAACTAAATTGGTTAAGCCGTACTCAGGTAAAGTCAGCAGTATTGAGTATCCACTGGTCACTCATGTTGGTATGGATGGAAAAACCCAAGAAATTGATTTGAAACAACCCATAGCACGAAAAAAAGTTTATTTAGAAAATTGGCTGTCCAATGACTTATTGCCAACTGCAGAACAACAACAAAGCTTAATTGAACACGCAAAAAATGGTGCAGTTATCGGTGTTATTTGTAATACCGTGCATGATGCACAAAATTTATATCAACAGTTAAAATCTCAAATTAATACCGAAGATGAACCATTAGAAATAGATTTATTACATGCCCGTTATACCTTTTCAGATAGAGCCAGAATAGAAAAGCAAATTTTAGATATTTATGGTAAACATGCTGGCCGTCAAGGCCGTATTTTAGTTGCGACGCAAGTGGTAGAACAATCCCTTGATTTAGATTTTGATCTTTTGGTGAGTCAAATAGCCCCCATTGAATTTTTAATGCAGCGTATGGGCAGACTATGGCGTCACGACCGTATAAATACAGAGTTAAGCCCTCGCAGTACACGTATAAAACAACCTACTTTTATTACCTTACTCCCAGATCAACCAATATCTAGTTGGAAAACGCATTATCAAGGTAGTGGTTTTGTTTACCGTAATATCCGCGTTTTATATCGTACAAATCAATACCTGAATAAAAACTCTAAGCTTACTTTTCCAGATTGTTACCGTGACGCTATCGAGTATGTTCACAATGAACAAGCATATACGGAAGAACCAGAAGAGTTACTCTCCTTATTTGAAAGTTATCAACAAGAACAAGATGGTTCTGCTTATACCGCCAAAATGTATAGCGTTCTCGATTCAAAACCATTAAATGATGTTGACCCACGCTGCGCTTTATTAACCCGTGAAGGTGAAATGACCGCAACCGTTGTATTGCTTAACGAACAAGGTGAATTATGGCATGGCGGTGATTATCAAGAGCAACAAGACAGAGAGTTAAGTACTGTAGCAATTGCAAAAAAACATGCAAAAGGCAAACAGGATCCTGATTTATATTGTGTAAAAGCGATTGTTAATCATGACATTAATTACAGTGAATTAGGGGTATTTTTGCCTCTAAAGAATGAATAATAAGATTAAATATTCTAGGGAGAAGGTATGTACATATCCATAGTTGCACTAAAAGCGACCGACAGTTATGAACAGCATCAGGCTATTTGGAGTTTGTTTCCCAATACCCCTGAACGTCGGCGAGATCATTTATTTCGAGTAGAAAATACAATGGCAACGGGTGAAGTGACGGTGTTGCTGCAATCGGCCACAGAGCCGGTCAGTAGCGAAGAATCTAACGTTTTACAAAGTAAACCATTTAATCCAACGGTGGAAAATGAAGAGTTCTATAAATTTAAATTAGTTGCTTATCCTACTAAATGTATTAGCCAAGGTAAGAAAGTGATTGAAATAAAAAATGAGAACGAACAAATCGCTTGGCTGCATCGAAAACTCTCTGGGGCAAATGTCACCGTTACAGCACTTGATAGTTTTTTAGTGAAAAACAAAAAGAGCTTTAATAATCGCTTTGTTTGTTTTGAAGGGGTTTTACAAATTACTAATGCTGATCAAATTTATCAGGCGCTGGTTATGGGTATTGGCCGACAAAAACATGCTGGTGCCGGTTTATTATCTTTAGCGAAAGCAAGTTAACTTAGGGGAATTTATGTATCAACGTATTTATAACGCTTACAGTAGTTTAAGCAAAGGTGACCAAGCGGAGCTGAAAAGATGCAATCTAAGCAAGCTAGCAAATTGCCCTGCTTACTTTAGAGTTTTGAGGTTTTCTGGTGCTAAAGATACTACGCAAACACAACGTATTTTATTTTTGATGACATCAATTGATGTTTCTCAAGAAAGTGAAGCGCAATCTGTAGCTCTTGCTCTTTTAAAAGCAGGCGTAAAAGAGTCACAAATTATTCAAATAACCCGCAGCGGTGACAATGCAATTGAGTATTTAAAACGTCAATTAGTGCGTTGTAAACAAGTGCAATTAGAAAGCTTAGGGAAGTTAGCACAATTTTGGGGTGAAAACTCCCGCCGCCAACTTTTAAAAGAATTTATTTTAGCAGAACAAGATTAATCTTATTCAAATTTAAGTATTTAAAAAATTTTAAAAAGGACATTCAAATGACAACTTTTATTAATATCCATGCGTTAATTTCTCATCCATCATCAATGATGAACCGTGATGATTCGGGCTTACAAAAAACTGCCGTATTCGGTGGAACAATCAGAAGTCGCATATCAAGTCAGTGTTTAAAAAGAGCAATTCGCCAAAGTGATCTATACAAAGAAAATGTTGAAGAACTATCAATTAGAACGAACAAGTTTGATGATTTATTCGCTTTGTGTATTAAAGAATTGCCTGAATTTGAAGCTAAATTAATTGAAGACGTTTTAGAAAATATGGGCTCAAAAGTAAAAACTGAAACGAACAAAGAAACAAAAGAAAAACTCCGTTTTTTTGATGCGGTACAACCTTACTCTATTGGAGCGATCAGAGAAGCTATTAATATGGTTCAAGCAGGAACTGAATTAAAAGATTTAAAGAAAATCGTTCAAATACCCACTATAGATGTTGCACTATCGGGAAGAATGGACGCAAGTTGCCCTGAACGTAATGTTGAAGCAGCAATGAGCGTAGCACATAGCTTAACAACTCATAGCGCAGATATTGAAGTTGATTGGTTTACAGCGTGTGATGATTTGGCTGAACAAGGCTCTGGTCATATTGGCACCCATGAATTTAGCTCTGGCGTGTTTTATCGTTATGCTTCAATAGATGTGGAGCTTTTAGCAAAAAATACCAAAAAAACGGTCAGCGAAACTAAACACATTGTAAATACAATAGTAAATTGCTTTGCTCAAGTCTCACCATCAGCTAAACAGAAAACATTTGCAGCACACAATAAAGCTGATTTCGTTTTATATACAAGTTCAAATCAACCTCTGTCATTAGCAAATGCATTTAGGAAGCCGATCAAAAATACCGGTGAAGTCATGGAAGAATCAATAAAAGCCTTAGTATCTCATTACGAAATGTTAGTTGATGGCTACGAATTACAATCACAAGCCAAAGCATTCGATTTAACTCAAACAGCATTGAGTGAAAAAATAACCTTAGTCAGTAAAATTAGTGAGTTAACGTTTTAATTAGTTTCACAACATGGGAGTTGTTTATGAAAACGTTAATTCTAAAAACTGAAGGTTTATCAGCTTATGGCTTGCAAACCTTTGATGTCCATAGGCGAGCAAATCATTTTCCTACCCGTTCAGCCATTGTGGGGTTATTGGCTGCGGCACTAGGTATTACCCGTAAAGAGCAACAAGCACTTTATGAGCTGTCAGAACAAATTACGACAGCGGTGCAAGTAAATCAAGCAGGTGAAAAAATGATGGATTATCATACAGTGCAAAATTTCCGTAGCCCTGACGGTAAAATTCAAAAAGGCACAAAACCCACATACCGTGAATATTGGTGTGACAGCGAGCACACCTTTGCTATTAGTGCTGAATGTGAACTAATTAGTAAATTAGAAGCGGCCGTTAAAGCGCCTAAATTCACCTTATTTCAGGGACGGAAATGTTGCCCATTAACTAGACCGTTATTTGATCGTGTAATGGATGAAAGTAACCCAGCAATCGCATTAAAAAAATTGGCGAATAAAGGTCAAATTTTTAGTGATATTGAAGGTGAAAACCAAGTAGCTCGAATACAAGTAAGGGATAAGTTAACACTTGCATCTAGAAAGTACGCGATGCGAATGGTGTATGTCAGTGGTGAAATGATTAAACCTGAACAGGAGTTGGCTAGTGAACTTACTTAAAGATCCCTTTATTTCAACGACTGATGGCAAAGTGTCATTAAAAGATATTTTGACCTCAAATAAAGACTATCAGTTACAGTATTTTTTTGATGAAACACAGTTGGCTATGTTGCAAATGTTGTCATCACTTTCAACAGTAGTGTTAAAGCCAACAATATCAGATTTGAATGATTATTTAGCAAATGGATTAAGCCCTGGACAATATGATGCACTACTTGAAAAAGTCGATAGCCAGTGGTTTGAAGGTGAGCGTTTTATGCGTTCAGCTTTTCCTAGTAAAGCAAAAATAGCCGATGGGCCTATTACCAAATTAGTCTCTGGCATTGAATGTGGCGGTTCAGCAAATGCCCTAGGGTTATTTTCAGAGTCTAGCGAAGTGAGTATTTGCTGCACCGACTGTACACATGTTTTAAATTATAATTTACACATGAATATTAAAGGTGAGTGTTTTGGGCCAACAGGTGCTACAGGTATTCGTGGTGGTGGTTCTATAAGCACTCTTATTTCTGGTGAAAATTTAAAGTCGACAATTTTATTAAATACTGTTTGTATTGATTACTTTAATGAGCAAGCCCAACTAGATGATGATGCCGAAAGTCGTTTTATGTGGGATATTCCGCCGATATCAGACATTTATTCTGCACCCAAAATTGGTTTAGAACGTGGTTTATTTGCACTTGCTTATCATATTGATTTTCCAGTAATTGATACTCCATGTACTTGTGATATATGTGGCAACACAGCAGATCAGAGTGTAACTACTTTTCAGCGCGTTAAGTATAGTGGATCGTATGGCTCCACCAAAAAAGGTCGTGATAATGGTGCTGGCTGGTGGTTACACCCTTATACACCAAGAAATGTAAAAGAAGATGGTATATATGCCGTTTGCGCACGAGATCAATATTGGCAGTCATGGCAAGAATTAACATCATATGTTATCGGTAAAGAAACAGATAAAACATCAGTTAAACCAGCATTCATTATCAACCAATTTCAAAATAAATTGGGTGTAGATTTGTGTTTAAGTCTCCTTGTAGGTGGAAATATTGCCGATCAAGGCTCGATCGCTGGGCGAGTCTATGATTTATATTCAATGCCATCATCATTATCTAAAAACAATTCAAGAATATCGTTAGTTATCAATGCAGGTTTAACTCAAAAGGAAAAACTCTCATTAGCGTTCAATAAAATATTCGGTGTGGGTTACGATAAAAACTTTGTTGGAGGTATTAAAAACCAGGCAATACAAAAATTTACATCGAATGCGCAGCAAATTGTTCAGCAGATCTTATTAGATGTTAATCGAAAAGAAGCTACACAGTTAAGAAAAGAGGCTATTGAAGCGTTAAACAAAGAAGCTAAATCGATTTTTAAATCAGTACAACGTAAGTACCAACACGACTTGCCTTTATTTAAAGCATTAGTAAAAGGTGAGTTCATTTTATATAAAGCAGATAGTTAACAATGGCTTTTCTCCAGCTTAAACCCATACCAATTAAAGATCGTAATTCGATGATTTTTGTAGCGATGGGGCGCATTGATGTTCGTGATGGTGCATTTGTTGTGATTGACGAAGTCAATGGTGAGCGAATGCATATACCCGTTGGCTCAGTGGTGTGTATTTTACTCGAACCCGGCACACGTATAAGCCATGCTGCGGTAAAGCTTGCAGCCACGACAGGCACATTGCTGATCTGGGTCGGTCAAGCTGGGGTCAGGCTCTATTCCGTAGGGCAGCCTGGAGGTGCAAGATCAGATAAATTACTATATCAAGCAAAGCTAGCGCTTGATGAAACTTTACGTCTAAAAGTAGTGCGAAAAATGTTTGAATTGCGTTTTGGTGAAGTCGCGCCAGAGCGACGTAGTGTTGATCAACTCCGAGGAATCGAAGGGGCGCGTGTTCGTAAAACTTACGCATTACTAGCTAAACAATATAATGTCGAATGGAAAGGACGCCGTTACGATGCAAAAGATTGGCAAGCTGGTGATATTATCAACCAATGTATTAGTGCCGCCACATCATGTTTATATGGTGTAACTGAGGCTGCTATTTTAGCCGCAGGTTATGCCCCTGCAATTGGCTTTTTACATTCCGGTAAACCGCTGTCATTTGTATATGATATTGCTGATATTATTAAATTTGATACGGTTGTACCCGCAGCCTTTAAAGTAGCAAGTAAAAGACCAAAACAGCCAGATCGAGAGGTACGAATAGCGTGCAGAGAAGCATTTAGAAAAGATAGAACCTTACAGCGGTTAATTCCTTTAATCGAAGAGGTATTAAGCGCTGGTGAGATCACGCCACCTAAACCATATGAAGATGCCCAACCGCCAGCACTACCAGAGCCTGAATCTATTGGCGATGACGGGCATCGCACTAATTAGGAGTGGATTATGAGTATGTGTGTTGTTGTAACTGAAGCTGTACCACCCAGATTAAGAGGGCGATTAGCTGTATGGTTACTAGAAATTCGCGCAGGTGTATACGTTGGTGATGTAGGTCGAAAGATTAGAGAAATGATTTGGTTTCAAGTCTCTGAGTTGGCAGAACAAGGAAATGTGGTTATGGCGTGGGCTACAAATACTGAATCGGGTTTTGATTTTATTACTTATGGTAAAAATGCACGGATGCCTATAGATTTAGAAGGATTAAGGCTGGTCAAGTTTACACCAGTAAACAACGAAACATTAAGCTAAAAATAACTGTTACGCTCTTTAAAAATTTGGTAGATTTGAACTAGCTGTTTTTATTTATAAAAAACAAGCATATACTATTAGAGTGTTCCCCGTACTCACGGGGCTGAACCGGTTGCTTTATTACTCATATATTCACAGTATAAGTGTTCCCCGTACTCACGGGGCTGAACCGGATTGGTACTTACGGATTATTTTTGTATACAGGTGTTCCCCGTACTCACGGGGCTGAACCGCGCCGACACTGGCGGGTTACGAGTTTGACGCTGTGTTCCCCGTACTCACGGGGCTGAACCGAACATCACGTTTAAAGCGGGTTATGAAGATTCGTGTTCCCCGTACTCACGGGGCTGAACCGCTCGTCGAGGTTTGCGAATATCTCAGCATCCGGTGTTCCCCGTACTCACGGGGCTGAACCGAGCATTCAACGAATGTATTGTTGTCAGAAGAAGTGTTCCCCGTACTCACGGGGCTGAACCGGTGTATAAATAAACAGTGGTTGATAATAAAAAGTGTTCCCCGTACTCACGGGGCTGAACCGATGGCTGGGTCGGAAGCTGGCTACCTGATTTAGTGTTCCCCGTACTCACGGGGCTGAACCGTCGTGAACAAGCGCCTTTATTTGAACCGCGCCGTGTTCCCCGTACTCACGGGGCTGAACCGAGTGCGGCGGCTACTTACATGCAGATTTCTGCGTGTTCCCCGTACTCACGGGGCTGAACCGCATTTGCCGCTGGCCGTGGTAACTGTAGCGTTGTGTTCCCCGTACTCACGGGGCTGAACCGGGTTCGTTTTATACTTAGGAACTGCTTGATTCGTGTTCCCCGTACTCACGGGGCTGAACCGTCGTCACAGAGTAGGATTTCGGACGCTGGACCGTGTTCCCCGTACTCACGGGGCTGAACCGGTGCACAGGGCAACTTGTCACTGCATGTTGTGGTGTTCCCCGTACTCACGGGGCTGAACCGCTGCAATCATCACTTGATGAGGAGCGTCAAAAGTGTTCCCCGTACTCACGGGGCTGAACCGCTCTAGGCCTTGAATTTGTACAATGCTAGTAGGTGTTCCCCGTACTCACGGGGCTGAACCGTGATAAACCCCTACTACCACGGCGCTAGAATAGTGTTCCCCGTACTCACGGGGCTGAACCGTTTTATTTTTTGCAGTTGTGATTTGTGCGTCAGTGTTCCCCGTACTCACGGGGCTGAACCGCTTGATGTCAACAACAACCGAAAAGTGATCCACTCCACCATTTGAATAATGATCCACTATTTATTAAGGTTTTCCATTAATCCGGCTTGTTTCTTTTCTTTGATCCTATAACTTTCCCCCTTAATTTGA
>NZ_JACJEY010000179.1:0-569 GCF_014164295.1 Pseudoalteromonas sp. SG43-7 | reverse complement strand
ATCAACTCTTCGCTCAGGCTATCTTGTGATTGGTGACGTTCGATAATACGTTTACTCGCGCGTTCTAGTTTTGCTTTTTTACGCCCTAGCTCATCGAATGTGCCGCTCCATTCTTTACTCGCATTAGATTTCAATTTGCATCCATCAATGGCAAACATGTTGCGACCTATCAAGCCTTCTTCATCGCAGATCATCAGTACTTGCGTAAACAGCGGTTCAATCTATTCGTGCATTTTGGCCACGAATCCCGCTACAGATGTGTAATGAGGTTGAATATCACCCGACACACTCATGAACAAAATATTCGTCTCACACGCCTTAGCAATACGGCGGCTACTAACCAAACCATGTGCGTAACCAAGTAAAATAATCTTTAGCATCACTGAAGGAGGATACGCAGCAGCACCCGTTTTATCATTGTGATACCACGCATCAAAGCCCGATAAATCGAGTTTATTTTCGACAATATAACAAAGCGCATACTCAAATGTACCTGGCAATATTTGCTCAGCAAAATTGATTGGAATGAATTTATTTTGGCAGGATAAGTCTGGCTTGTAGTTGGCCAT
>NZ_JACJEY010000178.1:0-586 GCF_014164295.1 Pseudoalteromonas sp. SG43-7 | reverse complement strand
CAGGGCAAGATCACGAACTTTACCTTGACTTAAAAGTATGATCTTATACTCCTTTTTAAGGAGCCCCCATGCCTGATATTCAACTATTTAAATATTTCGAATCAATTGACGACCCTCGCCAGCAGGGTAAAGTTGTCCATAAACTTTTTGATATCATATTCTTAGCTGTCAGCGCTGTCATATCTGGGTGCCAAGGCTGGGAAGATATTGAAGATTTTGGCCATGATAGATTAGATTGGCTCAGGAAGTACGTTCCTCTTGAGCAAGGTATCCCTCGCCATGACACAATCGCTCGTGTGATGAGTCGTATTGATATGACACAGTTTCAAGATTCTTTTTCTTCTTGGATGAAAGACTGCTCTAAATTAACTCATGGCGATGTAGTTGCGATTGATGGTAAGCGATTGAAAGGTTCATTTAATCAGTCAGATAGGCGCGATGCACTTTATATGGTCAGTGCTTTTGCGTGCGAAAATGGTGTTGTTTTGGCGCAATGCCCTGTTGATAAAAAGTCGAATGAAATAACAGCGTTACCAGAGCTTCTTGAATTACTGGAGATAAAAGGCTGCTTAGTCACGATTGACGC
>NZ_JACJEY010000177.1:0-590 GCF_014164295.1 Pseudoalteromonas sp. SG43-7 | reverse complement strand
CCGAACACTGGCTCTATACAGCCAAGTCGTTTGCTGTACTGTCGTCGCCCGATTGGGCTGTCTATTTTGACCTTCATTTTGTCGATGTAGCTTAGCTTTTTACGCGATTCATCATTTTTAAACTGTACTTGCCGCCCTGTTTTTATCGGTGGCTTTCGCATGCATTGCTGTTGCAGTGAGCATACTTTGCAATCTTTTAAGTAACCGCAGAATCGCGTGTATTTTTGGTTGTGGCTTTTTACATTGATACCACTTCGCCACATGTCATTGCCTGCTGGACAGCGGCAGGTTTGTGTCGTCTCATCATAATGGAAGTCGTCTGAGGTGAATAACCGTGGCTTACCTTTACTGCGTTTTAGTCGGCGTTTTTCTTGCTCTGTTTCATAGGTTTCGCTGTCTTTAAATAACGGGTTTCGTTTTCTAAATTGGTTATCCGCAATGTAAGTATCAAAGCCACTTTTCGCCATGTATTCAAGGTTCGCTTCGCTATTAAACCCACTGTCTGCGGTGAACTTAATCGTTTGTTCGTCTGTTGATTTGTCGGTATTCAATTTATCAAGCTGCTGCTTTAATTGCTTAACTGCTGGCTG
>NZ_JACJEY010000176.1:0-591 GCF_014164295.1 Pseudoalteromonas sp. SG43-7 | reverse complement strand
CCGAACACTGGCTCTATACAGCCAAGTCGTTTGCTGTACTGTCGTCGCCCGATTGGGCTGTCTATTTTGACCTTCATTTTGTCGATGTAGCTTAGCTTTTTACGCGATTCATCATTTTTAAACTGAACTTGCCGTCCTGTTTTTATAGGTGGCTTTCGCATACATTGCTGTTGCAGCGGGCATACTTTGCAATCTTTTAAGTAACCGCAGAATCGCGTGTATTTTTGGTTGTGGCTTTTTACATTGATACCACTTCGCCACATGTCATTGCCTGCGGGACAGCGGCAGGTTTGTGTTGTTTCATCATAATGGAAGTCCTCTGAAGTAAATAAGCGTGGCTTACCTTTACTGCGTTTTAGTCGGCGTTTTTCTTGCTCTGTTTCATAAGTTTCGCTGTCTTTAAATAACGGGTTTCGTTTTCTAAATTGGTTATCCGCAATGTAAGTATCAAAGCCACTTTTCGCCATGTGTAATGGTCTAATGAAACTGGACAGGTTTATAGCGTAAAATGAGCTAAACCCAAAAGGTATCACTATGACCAGAAAATCAAAAGTAACACTCAGTGCACAACAAAAACTTGAATATGCCAAA
>NZ_JACJEY010000175.1:0-592 GCF_014164295.1 Pseudoalteromonas sp. SG43-7 | reverse complement strand
TCGAAAATAAACTCGATTTGTCGGGCTTTGACGCGTGGTATAACAACGACAAAACAGGCGCGGCGGCGTATCCGCCGTCAGTGATGTTAAAGATTATTTTGCTCGGCTATGCACATGGTTTGATCTGCAGCCGCCGTATTGCGAAGGCGTGTGAGACGAATATTTTGTTGATGAGTGTGTCGGGGGACATCCAGCCGCATTACACATCAATCGCGGGTTTCGTGGCCAAAATGCATGAACAGATTGAGCCACTATTTACGCAAGTATTGATGATATGCGACGAAGAAGGGTTGATAGGCCGCAATATGTTTGCCATTGATGGCTGTAAGTTAAAGTCGAATGCGAGCAAAGAATGGAGCGGGACATTCGATGAGCTAGGGCGTAAAAAAGCAAAACTAGAACGCGCGAGTAAACGTATTATCGAACGTCACCAATCACAAGATAGCCTGAGCGAAGAGTTGATAACGCAGGATTTAAAGCAAAAAGAAAAGCTGGATAAAAGTGCAGATAAAATCACGGAGTTCTTAGCGACCCACGAGGAAAAAACGGGCAGCAAAGGCAAGCCTATTAAAAGTAATATTACCGACCCTGA
>NZ_JACJEY010000174.1:0-608 GCF_014164295.1 Pseudoalteromonas sp. SG43-7 | reverse complement strand
AACGCCAGCGATGATGATGCAGGCGACACACTCAGCGCAGAGCTGGTCAGTCAACCACAATTTGGTAGTGTCAGCTTAAACAGTGATGGTAGCTTTAGTTATCAACATGACGGCAGTGAAAACCATGGCGACAGCTTTACATTCCAAGTTCGTGATAGCGCCGGTGCGTTATCGGCAGTACAGACAGTAACACTAACGGTCGCGCCAGTTGCAGATGCACCGGTTGTCATGGATGACAGTGCCACCACTGCAGAAGACACGCCAGTGAACTTTAGTTTGGTAGCAAATGACAGTGATGCAGAAGATGACTTAGTGGTCGCTTCAGCGGCTATCGTATTACCTGCGAGTAAAGGCACGGTAAGTATCACTAACGGCATTGCCACGTATACACCGAACAGCAACGTAACGGGGACAGACACTTTTACTTATACGGTAAAAGATGCGGCATTGAATACCTCGACAGCGGCAACAGTGACAGTCACCATTACCCCAGTGAACGACCTCCCTGAGGTACAAGCTATCAGCTTAAGTGTGGATGAAGACACCGCATCAGCAGTGACCAATGTGCGTTCACTGGCCAGTGATGTGGAAGACACCATCCCAACGGG
>NZ_JACJEY010000173.1:0-608 GCF_014164295.1 Pseudoalteromonas sp. SG43-7 | reverse complement strand
AACGCCAGCGATGATGATGCAGGCGACACACTCAGCGCAGAGCTGGTCAGTCAACCACAATTTGGTAGTGTCAGCTTAAACAGTGATGGTAGCTTTAGTTATCAACATGACGGCAGTGAAAACCACGGCGACAGCTTCACCTTCCAAGTTCGTGATAGCGCAGGTGCGTTATCGGCGGTACAGACAGTAACACTTACGGTAACGCCGGTTGCTGATGCACCGGTTGCCATGGATGACAGTGCCACCACTGCAGAAGACACGCCAGTGAACTTTAGCTTGGTAGCGAATGACAGTGATGCAGAAAATGACCTAGTGGTCGCTTCAGCGACCATCGTATTACCCGCGAGTAAAGGCACGGTAAGTATCACCAATGGCATTGCCACGTATACACCGAACAGCAACGTAACGGGGACAGACACTTTTACTTATACGGTAAAAGATGCGGCATTGAATACCTCAACAGCGGCGACAGTGACAGTCACTATTACCCCAGTGAACGACCTCCCTGAGGTACAAGCTATCAGCTTAAGTGTGGATGAAGACACCGCATCAGCAGTGACCAATGTGCGTTCACTGGCCAGTGATGTGGAAGACACCATCCCAACGGG
>NZ_JACJEY010000172.1:0-621 GCF_014164295.1 Pseudoalteromonas sp. SG43-7 | reverse complement strand
TAACTTCGCCAGAAGTTAATATTGAATACTAAAGTAGATACCAATCAACAAACAAAACGTTCATTAAATGGCACTGAATGATACTGCTATCATTCTTTTTTACTTTTGAAAACTCTGTACAAATAACAATGTTATTCATACGAATTTTATTATCAGCTTTTCCAAATTTTTAAAGAGCAAGAGATACAAAAACCTCTCAAAATTAAACACACTCTATTCTCAGGCGATTAAGCTGCCCGATAAAAGAATATTTATTTTTAAGAAGTAAGTGGTGGAGCTAAGCAGGATCGAACTGCTGACCTCCTGCGTGCAAGGCAGGCGCTCTCCCAGCTGAGCTATAGCCCCACATATGCTGGTACTTATTGTTTGATTACCGACTTCGTTGAAGAAGTGGTGGGTCTGAGTAGATTTGAACTACCGACCTCACCCTTATCAGGGGTGCGCTCTAACCAACTGAGCTACAGACCCAAACAATAAGTGTTTGTTCTCTTTACAATAACAATCATCTGTGTGGACACTACGAACAAATAAGTTCTAAATCGTATAAGGAGGTGATCCAGCCCCAGGTTCCCCTAGGGCTACCTTGTTACGACTTCACCCCAGTCATGAATCACTCCGTGG
>NZ_JACJEY010000171.1:0-653 GCF_014164295.1 Pseudoalteromonas sp. SG43-7 | reverse complement strand
TCGTCGGTTATCTTGCTGATATTCGTTGGTTATTACTATTTCTAGTAACAGAGCAAACCTTACTTAGTTCGTCGTGGCACCTGTCTTCAGTCTATGTTCGTGGTTCAATGCAGCGTTAGCTGCATTGCCATCCTAACGCCGTCGGTGGTTGTGCCACACCCGATGCTTGATCCCATGCATTAACTCTAATTCGTTTATCATGCGGGTACTCTTGCCAATCTAAGTTTTGTATTCACTGGCGTAAGCACCACTTCTTTAGCAATGGCCCATATGTACGCAATCATTTCTCGGGCAATTGCAGTGACAACCAGGTTGTAGTGTTTCCCTTTGGCTATCATTTTTTTATAGCGCTTGCAGAGCCTAAGTTGTGCTTTCCACGCAATATCAATAATATCCTTTGGTAAACCTTCTTGTCGTTTTTGCATATCTGTCGATATATTTGCTGCATAGCGATAAGTGTGCGCGCCTTCAATTAGTAGGCGTCTTGCTCGGCCATTTCCGCATTTTGTGATAGCGCCAATATGGCGTTTGCCACCACTCGAGTGTTCACTGGGTACAAGACCGAGATAACTCATTAATTTACGGGGATGATCGAAGCGCGTTAAATCGCCAAGCTCAGCAACAACACCGGTGGCGACCAACAAACGAACACC
>NZ_JACJEY010000170.1:0-657 GCF_014164295.1 Pseudoalteromonas sp. SG43-7 | reverse complement strand
GGTCAGGAAAGTCACGAGATTGGTCAATGATAAACGAAGTAAATTTGAATCCTGAGAAAAAAGAAGAAATGCGGGCGGCATAAAATTTAACTTGAGGCGACAACTAACTTGAAAAACTCCGTTATCCCCTTTGCTTTCCAACATCTTACTCGATGAATTAGATAAGAAGCTAACCTACAAACACCTTAAGTTTGCACGTTACGCTGATGACATAATCATTTTAGTAAAAACGAAAAGCGAAGGATTAATAATCCAGCGGGAAATTACTGCGTTCATCACTAAGCGATTAAAGCTCAAAGTGAACGAATCGAAAAGTCGAGTGGGTCCAGTATCAGGCTCAAAATTTCTCGGGTTCACATTCCGTTACGGTCAAGTGCAGATCCACGAACAGGCGCTAAAGAAATTCAAAGCAAATGTCAGGGAACTCACTAACCGCGGCTGGGGACACTACTACCTAATAGCCAACGCCTATCAGCTAACAGTGGATTTAGATCATTGGATCCGCCGTAGGATAAGAATGTGCTACTGGCGACAATGGCGTAAACCTCGCACCAAAGTACGCAGTTTAATGAAATTGGGGGTCAGTGAGAGACTAGCCATAGCATGTGGTATCACCAGCAAGGGGCCTTGTCGAAGCTCAAAAACAAAAGGAATTAA
>NZ_JACJEY010000016.1:0-98734 GCF_014164295.1 Pseudoalteromonas sp. SG43-7 | reverse complement strand
TTGAATACATCGAGGTTGATTATAATCGGACAAGAAGGCACAGTGCTCTCGGGTATCTAAGTCCAGTTAACTTTGAAAATAAAAATGTCGCTTAATGAAGTGTCCAGTCTGGCTGGAGCAGATCAAAATGGTGTCGGACAGTTAACTAAAGTTACTGATTCTACAGGAATTACAGAGTATTTTTATACACCACATGGTGAGATAAAAGAAACAAAACACCTACCAACTGGCACAGACTTTGTACAGATCGTTAAATATAACTATAACAATGTTGGTGATTTATCGCAGCAAACATACCCAAGTGGAATGATTGTAAATTATAGTTATAACTCTATAGGGAATATAATTAGCGTTACTGCTCAAAAAAATAACACAAGCAATATTATTGCAACTAATCTTGATTACTTACCTTATGGCCCTTTAAGTCATTTAGAGTACGGAAATAGCCTAACCCTAGAACAAGGCTATGATAATGCTTATCGGCTGACTAATAAAAAGGTGACTGATACATTTGATAAAAAATATATTTATAACTACCTTAATATTCAGTCAATTGATGACTTATTGCATTCGAGTTTATCGCAAAGTTATGAATATGATTTGATTGATAGGTTAACAAACGCACAAGGCCGCTACGGTGACTTAAGCTACACTTACGACAGTATTAGCAATCGCACAAACAAAGTAGTTAATTCGGTATAAATACCATACACCTACAGCGATGGCGTATTAAACAGCGTGAATGGCGTAAATAGATCATATGATGCTATAGGAAATACGCTTAATGATGGCACAAGAACCTATCAGCACAATCAAGCTGGGCGTTTAATAAAAACTAAATCCGGTACAGTTGAATATGACTACCAATATAATTTTCTTGGTCAACGAACTAACAAACAATGGCAAACAGCTAACTCAAATCAAAACGACCACTGCAAAGTAGTTGAAGTCATTAAAAATGTGAAGGTTCGGTCTGAGCCTGATAAAAACAGTACAAAAGTTGGCTATATAAAAGTCGGGCAAAAGTATGTTGAAACCGGCCTGCAAGGAAATTGGCGACGTATTTGGTATCAAAATGAGCAACGTTGGGTATACGGAAGAGGATATTTAGAGGGATCTATAGAGCAATGTTTTGAAATTGCAAATACTAGAACAGGCAATGTTAATGTCAGAGCAAGTAATACCAGTAGCTCTGAGAAAAGAGGTACAGCACCAGAGGGTTCTATGTGGGTTTTAGATAACTCTCAAGGTGATTGGCTTAGCTTTTGGTATGGTGCAGAGCTCAGTTTTGTTCATAGTAATTATGCTGTTATAGATGAAAAAAACAGTAGTAATCAACGTTATTATCAATATGATTCATCAGGTATGTTAATTGCGGAATTGGATGGCAGTGGTAAACCGTTAATTGAATATATCTATTTAAATGGTAAGCGTATCGCATTTGTAACAGCGGATGAAATTTATTACATCCATACTAACCATTTAGATGCGCCTGTTGCAATAACTAACAGTAATGGCGAACCTGTTTGGACTGGTTACTATACACCTTTTGGTAAGTTAGTTGAAACTAAAAATGAGCTCTCAGAAGAAATGGCATTACGCTTCCCTGGTCAATATGCCGATGCTGAAGCCGGTTTATATTACAACTACTTTAGGGATTACGATCCCGAATTGGGGAGATACATTCAGTCTGACCCGATTGGTTTAGCGGGTGGCATTAATACTTACGAGTATGTTAGTGGTAATCCGGTGAGCTTTATAGATCCATTCGGTTTAGCAAAAATATGTACAAGACCGTTAAATGGATTTAAAGGCTTTAGAACTAGTGGCGTATCAAACACTAATATAGGAATTTTTCATGAGCAGATTTTGTATAAGGATGGAACCAATAGTGGCTTTTCTGGTGATGGGTTGTTCGCTGATGGGTTCGCTTATACAGACTCTGAGACAAGTGCATATTCTTGCAAAAGCAAAGAATATGATGATGCTTTAATGAAAAAAGCAGAAGCTCGCGCTCAAATTTCATTTGACATGAAAACTATAATGTTGTAACTAATAACTGTCAGGATTACGTTGATGAAGTAATAAAACAATATTACAACGTGCTCGCTGATAAACAGAGAATGCAACGGTGAAAATAAAATATATTACACCAATATTGATTTTGTTGTTAATAATGGTACATCCTTTAAATATATATGCCAAATGGCATTTAAAAACATTTTCTGGTGGTTTTGTTTATACACTATTAAACTTAACTTATGTTCCGTATGACTATTATCGGCAAATAGGGGAAGTTTGGGTTGATACAGATGAAAGTAGAACCGAGTATTTAAATCTAAAGCATCGCTATAAAGGAAATTATGGAGTTTATATCGCTAGTGAAGCCGTTCGAAATAAAAATCATACTTTTTCGGCAACAATGAATTGTTTAGATAAAGCAATTGAGCTGGAATCTAGTTTTAGTAATCTTACTGATTTAAATAGAGAAAAAGCTACTTCACTATTAATTGGAATGTATAGCGTAGGTGATGAATTTTCTAGTGAAATTAAATGCTCAATATCAATTAGCGAGAAAACACAGGGCCAGTTTTTTGTCTTTGTTAAGAAGTTGATACATTACTAATAAAAGAAAAGTTGTTTGAATCTAAAGCCTCACTAGCCGACGCTGTTAGGCAAATTAACAATAGAAAGATTAAACTTCTCAGGATTGAGCCACATTAGTTTCAACTCAGCTCTTTAATCGCATTACTTATGCCATCTAAACTCAGTGGGTACATGCGGTTGTTCATTAGCTGCTTTATAAAATCAATTGATTGATAGTAACGCCAGTGTTCAACCGGTTGTGGGTTGAGCCAGGCGACTTTATCAAAGTGATTAGTGATACGGGCAAGCCAAACACTGCCGGGCTCTTCGTTGTAGTGTTCCACTGAGCCGCCGGGGTAGGCAATTTCATACGGGCCCATAGTGGCGTCGCCAACAAAGATCACTTTATAGTCACTAGTGAATTTGTTGATCAGCGTCATAGTGTCGATGACGTTGGAATGGCGGCGCTGATTATCTTGCCATACGTGTTCGTATAAACAGTTATGGAAGTAGTAAAATTCTAAGTGTTTAAACTCGCTATGCGCGGCGCTAAATAATTCTTCACAGGTGTGAATATAGTCATCCATTGAGCCGCCAATATCAAACAGCATCAATACTTTTACCGCGTTGTGGCGCTCTGGTGCCATTTTTACATCCAGCATGCCGCCTTGTTTGGCGGTAGCACGAATGGTCTCGTTTAAATCGAGGGTGTCACTGGCGCCAGTGCGAGCAAACTTGCGCAGTTTTTTAAGGGCGAGCTTAATAGTGCGTGAGCCAATTTCACGATCGGAATCTAGGTTACGGTATTCGCGTTTATCCCATACTTTTACTGCTTGGCGATTGCGGTTGCCGTCTTGACCAATGCGCACGCCCTCAGGGTTATAGCCATACGCGCCAAATGGCGATGTACCACCCGTGCCCACCCATTTATTGCCACCAGCGTGGCGTTTTTGTTGTTCTTCTAGGCGCTCTTTGAGGGTTTTCATTAGCTCATCAAGGCCGCCCATGGCTTTAAGTTGGGCTTTTTCTTCATCGGTTAGGTGTTTTTCAAACTCTTTGCGCAGCCAATCTTCAGGTAAGTTGTGCTGCTGTTTTAAGCTCTCGAGTAAGTCGATATCGGCAATGCCGCTAAAGTAATCAGCAAACGCTTTATCAAACCTGTCAAAGTGGGTTTCGTCTTTAACCATTATGGTACGGGCTAAATAATAAAATCCGTCAACATCGGCAAATACCGCGCCTTTTTTTAGCGCGTTGATCAAATCAAGCAGCTCGCGCAAACTAACAGGTAAACGGTATTCACGCAGTTTGAAGAAAAACGCAACCAACATCTTAACGGCGACTCATAAAGGCAAGTTTTTCAATTAAGCTGATATCTTGTTCATTTTTAAGTAGTGCGCCAAACATTGGCATTAAACCGCCTTTTTGAGTTTTGTCATGCAGAGTTTTTGCATCGATGTCTTCAGCCATAAGCAGTTTTAACCAATCAAGTAACTCGCTGGTGGAAGGCTTTTTCTTAATGCCGTTGACTTCACGTAGATTAAAAAATACTTCTAGCGCTTGGCGAACTAAATCTTGTTTTACGTGTGGGTGGTGAACATCGATAATTTGCTGCATTTCGTCACTAGATGGAAAATCAATGTAATGGAAAAAACAACGGCGTAAAAAGGCATCGGGCAATTCTTTTTCGTTGTTTGAGGTGATGATCACAATAGGGCGTTGTTTTGCGATTACACGCTCACCGGTTTCATAAACATGAAATTCCATTTTATCGAGTTCTAATAGTAAGTCGTTCGGGAATTCGATGTCGGCTTTGTCTATTTCATCAATTAATAATACCGGGCATTTGTTATGTTCTTCACCATAGGTAAATGCCTGCCACAACTTGCCTTTAATAATATAGTTGCCAATGTCGTTTACCCGGGCATCACCTAATTGGCTGTCGCGTAGGCGTGATACCGCATCGTATTCATATAAGCCTTGCTGCGCTTTAGTGGTCGATTTGATATGCCATTGGATAAGTGTGGTGTCTAAGCTTTTAGCCAACTCCTCAGCCAGCATGGTTTTACCTGTGCCGGGCTCGCCTTTGATCAAAAGTGGCTTTTCCAGCAAAATAGCCGCATTAACCGCTTGTTTTAACGCTGAACTTGCGATGTAGTTATCAGTAGAATTAAATTGCACGTAAATACCTATCTGGTCTGAGCAGTAAACAATATGCCTATCATGCCATAGTTAATCGGCTTCACCAAGGTAGCTAAAGCGTGGAATAATTTGGCCGTCTTTCTCGACGGTTTCGCTAAACATACTCAGTGGTCGTGCCCACATGCCAAACTCACCATACAAGGCTTGGTAGATAACTAATTGTTCGTCTGTTTCACTGTGAGTGGCGACGTATAGAACTTTGTACTTTGGGCCTTTGTAGTGTTGGTATATGCCTGATTTGAGGGTATGTGGTTTTATTGCTGTAGTCATGTTTTGATCTCTTGTATAATTTGTCTTTGCACTTTTAATGCTAACTAATTTGCCAATACTATGAACTATATTTCGTTAGATGATTACAAAAAAGCGTGGGTTTTTCGTCATAAAGATGCGCCAGTAACAGAACAAGACCTTGCCTTAATTAAACCTATGAGCCATGAGCGTGCCGCTGTTTTATGGAGCACCATGGTGAGCCGTGAACATGACCATCCTGATTTTTTTGAAAAAACAGACTGGTGTGGTAACGAAGACAATTTCTCGCAAATTATTCACTGGGAAGCAGCATGGGAAGCCGGCGCTGAGCAATTGCCAGCGGAGATCCTTGCGCACTTAGGTTGGCAGGCTAATACTACAGTGTATTTTTGTATCGCCCGCGATAATATTATCGAAACCAGCTTTGATGTGTTTAAACGCAATTGGCAAAATTTTATGTTTTTAGCTGATGGTAGTCTGTTATTAGGTAAGAAACGTGATGAAGTAGTGCAGTTTTTAGAAACTGGCGATGCTAAATTAGGTATAAAGTCACAAGTTAAGTAACCTGAGCTTTGCTTTTGTAAAGAGCAGAGCTTAAAAAGCAGTCAATACTGTGCTATAAAACAAGCAACTAGATGTTTTAGAGTATGATCGTTGGCTGCAAGCGACCCCTTTCAACAAGTCGATATTTGGCAATCAGATACACAACGTGTGCTATATGCACAGTTGTGCAATGCTTTTTATGCGCGGGAAATAGGTCAATTAGTTGTTGAAGTTAATGAACAGCGTTTACGCAAGCGATTAAAAAGTCTTCCTTATTATATAGAACGCGCAGCAACGGCCGTGGTAAATGGTCAAGTTCCTTTTCAGTTAGATCCGCACAATGGCTGTTGGCTTGATAAGCAAAAAGCTCAGCCTCCCAACGCAAAAAATAATGATGATTTTTATCAAACACATAAAAATGTAGGTTTAATTGTTCCGCTTTTACTCAATAGCGCAAATCAAACCCGTGTTGCAATAGACAGCATCGACCAAGTAAGCGACAATAAACTTCATTGTAATGAGCATGGTTGGTTTGACTGCCAAGGTCAGCCGCTTGAAGGGCAGTCGGTGGTGTTATTAAAGCCCACAAAGGCAACAATGGCCGCTGCTTGTTGTGGCCATCAGTGGTCTTTTGATAAACGCACTACACCGCGAACGTTATCACTGAGAGAAATGCTGCTAGCAGGCAATATCAATTGGCGTAATTTAAAACGTCCCCATGTTCGAGTTAAAAAAATATAATACCAGTAGCCTTAATCGCATTATAAATTTGTACTGGTAGAGTAAAATCAAGGAGTGTTTAATGCGACTGTTTCAATTCACGCTGCTGTGCTTAGCGTTATTTGTACAATATCGATTATGGTTTGGCCACAACGGTGTACAAGATTATAGTCGTTTAAAAGCTGCTGTTACTTCACATCACGATACTAATGCTCAATTGATCAAACGTAATAAAGTGCTTAAAGCCGATATTGAAGATTTAAAGCTTGGTCAAGAAGGTGTGGAAGAGCGCGCTCGAAATGAATTAGGGATGATCAAACCCGGCGAAACATTTATTCGTGTTTTACCTGGGCAGCAACAAAATGACAACTAATTATACCCTTGCAGCCATAGTCCCAGCCGCTGGCGTGGGAAGCCGAATGCAACATAGCGCACCGAAGCAATACATTCGCTTGGCTGGTAAAACAATTCTTGAACATACACTTGCTAAACTAGCGCAACTCAAACAGTTAACGACTATTGTAGTAGCCGTCAGCGATGATGATCCTTATTTTGCTGCGCTGGAGTTTATTGATCAGCGCATTGTCCGTGCAAGTGGCGGCAAAGAGCGAGCAGACTCGGTACTTAATGGCTTATTAGCGCTTGCAGATAACCCGCCTGATTGGGTGTTAGTGCATGATGCGGCAAGGCCACTGGTTACGCTGGCTGATATTGAGTGCTTACTTAGTGAATGTATTAACGCTGATGAGGGCGGTATATTAGCAAGCAAAGTGAAAGATACCATTAAGCGCGGTGCAACTCATAGCCAACAAACAGTGCCACGGGATGACTTATGGCAGGCGTTGACCCCGCAATTATTTAAGTACCACGATTTAACGCAGGCATTGCAAACTGCGCTTGCTCAGCAGGTTACGATCACCGACGAAGCATCGGCAATAGAATGGGCGAATAAGCCCGTAAAGCTAGTGGCTGGGCGTAGCGATAATATTAAAATAACCACTCCAGAAGATTTAGATTTAGCCAACTTTTTACTCCAAAAACAACACAGTGAGAATGCATCATGATTCGTATAGGCCATGGCTTCGATGTCCATAAATTTGGTGGCGAAGGCCCGTTAACTATTTGTGGTGAAAAGATTGCTTACCCACAAGGCTTTTTAGCGCACTCTGATGGTGATGTTGCGATCCATGCACTATGCGATGCTATTTTAGGCTCATTAGCAATGGGCGATATTGGCAAGCACTTTCCTGATACCGCCATTGAATATGAGAATATAGATAGCCGTATTTTATTACGCCATGTTGTTGATTTAGCTAAGCAGCAAGGCTATGTACTGGGTAATGCGGATGTAACGATAGTAGCGCAAGCGCCAAAAATGCTGCCGCATATTCAAGCCATGCGTAAGAATTTAGCCGCTGATTTAAATGCTGAACTGGACCAGGTAAATGTCAAAGCAACAACCACTGAAAAGCTCGGTTTTGAAGGGCGAAAAGAAGGTATTTCAAGTCATGCAGTGGTTATCATGAGCAAGCAATCACTATGAGCGAGTTAAATTATTTATACGGTGCACCACTATCTAAAGCTGATTTTAAAACCACTGCTGAAGATTTTATGGTGGACGAAGACTTAGGCATCGAATTTACCGGCAGTGGTGAACACGTCTGTTTACAGGTCGTTAAAAAAGGCGAAAATACCCAATACGTTGCTAAATTACTTGCCCAAAAAGCGGGGATTTCGCCACGTGATGTCAGCTTCGCTGGTATGAAAGATCGCCACGGAGTATGTAGTCAGTGGTTTAGTGTGCCAGTACCCATTAAAAAAGACATTGATTTTACTGAGCTAAACAGTGAATCACTGTTTATCATTGCTCAGCAACGGCATAATCGTAAGCTGCGGACTGGCTGCCACAAAGGTAATAAATTCAGCATTATTCTGCGTAATGTAACTCAGCCGTTAGACATTCTTTGTCGTATCAACGCGGTACGCGCCGGGGTGCCTAACTATTTTGGCGAACAACGCTTTGGTCACGATGGTCATAATTTAGTGATGGCTAAAAAGATGTTTGCCGGTGAGCGCATTCGTGACAAAAAACTACGTGGTTTAATTATCTCTGCTGCACGTTCTTATGTGTTTAATCAAATAGTGAATTTGCGTGTTGCTGAGCACGGCTTAGCTAAAACCATGCACCGTGAAGTGTTTATGCTCAGTGGTAGCAATGCATTTTTTGAAGATGCCATTAGCGATGAAAATATCGCTCGTCTTGCCTCTGGCGATATTATGATGTCTGCGCCATTGGTCGGCACTAGCGAAAAAGGCCTCACCGAACAAGAAAAAATATGGCTAGAGCCGTATCAAGATTGGTGTGAAGGGCTTGGTAAGTTAGGGCTGAAAAATGAGCGCAGAATGTTGCGTTTGATCCCACAAGATTTAACCGTTGAAACGATTGATGAAACTACCATTAAATTGAGCTTTGGTTTACCCAAAGGCACCTTTGCCACGGCATTGTTACGTGAGCTGGTGGATTACACAGATGCAAGCCCACGAGTACATAAAGAACAGGACGCTGAAAATGAAAATTCTTCTAAGTAACGATGATGGTGTTAATGCAAAAGGTATTGCAGTGTTGTATCAGGCATTGACGCAAATTGCAGACGTAACGTTAGTTGCACCTGATCGCAATTGCAGTGGCGCAAGTAACTCACTGACGCTACTTAATCCACTGCGTGCTACCACGCTAGATAACGGGTTTATTTCGGTCAATGGTACGCCCACTGATTGTGTACATTTGGGCGTGAATGAATTACTTAATGAAAAGCCCGATTTAGTTGTGGCTGGCATTAATCATGGCGCGAATTTAGGTGACGATACTTTGTACTCAGGGACTGTTGCAGCAGCAACCGAAGGACGTCATTTAGGCTTGCCCGCAGTGGCGGTGTCTTTGTGCTCAAAAGAAGGCAATCATTTTGAAACGGCAGCAGCGGTGACTGTCAGCATAATTAAAGAGCTGGCGTCACATCCATTGCCAAAAGATCAAATCATCAACATTAATGTGCCAGATATTCCGTTATCTGAGCTAAAAGGCGTGCAAGTAACGCGTTTAGGTGCGCGTCATAAAGCAGAAACCATGACTAAACAACAAGATCCATGGGGACGAGACATTTATTGGTATGGGGTTTTAGGTGCCGAAAGTGATGCCGGAGAAGGTACAGACTTTTATGCTATCAATAATGGCTATGCATCGGTTACGCCACTAAGTGTTGATATGACTGCGAAAGATAGTTTGGCTGCGGTTGGTGAGTGGCTTAAAACAATGGAGATCAACGGTGCTGGCTAATTATACTCGAAGTGCCCGTGCGCTCGCTGACCTATTACAGCGTGAAGGTGTTGAAGATAAATTGGTACTCAGCGCTATTGCTGATATTCCACGTCATGTATTTGTTGATGATGTACTTAAGCATAAAGCGTATCAAAATACGGCGTTGCCAATAGGTCAAGGACAAACAATTTCACAGCCATATATTGTTGCCCGTATGACCGAGTTACTGCGTTTGGCTGGCGTGCGCGATAAAGTACTTGAGATAGGCACGGGTTCAGGCTATCAAACAGCGGTGCTGGCGAAAACCTTTTCAAAAGTATTTTCGGTAGAACGAATTAAAGCGTTACAATGGCAGGCTAAGCGCCGTTTACATAACCTAGACTTATACAACGTTTCCATGAAACATGGCGATGGTTGGCAAGGCTGGCAGTCACAAGCGCCGTTTGATGGCATCATTGTAACCGCCGCTGCATCGCAAGTCCCGCAGGCATTACTTGATCAACTCAGTGATGGTGGGGTGATGATTGCGCCAATCGGTAATGAAGATCAACAACTGGTTATGGTTGTGCGCGAAGGCGAAAAATTTACTCAACATGTTATTGCGCCAGTTAGATTTGTACCTTTAGTCCCTGGCGACATTGAATAGGAAGTCACTTTGAAATTGTTTACTAAGTTATACGATATGGCATTAGTGTGGGCAAAACATCGCCACGCAGAGCGTTATTTAGCTGGGATGAGTTTTGCTGAATCGGTTATTTTTCCTATTCCACCCGATGTAATGCTCGCGCCGATGTCGCTTGCACAACCGAGCAAAGCATGGCGCTATGCTACTTTTGCTACAGTTGCTTCGGTGCTTGGCGGTATTTTAGGTTATTTGCTCGGATTTTGGTTGTTTGAACCTGTAGTAGAGCCATTAATAGCGCAAATGGGTTGGCAAGAAAAGTTTAATACCGCTTTAAGCTGGTTTAAAGATTATGGCGTATGGGTGGTGTTTTTAGCCGGTTTTTCGCCAATACCCTATAAAGTATTTACTATTGGTGCTGGGCTTTTGCACATGGCGTTTTTACCTTTTTTATTAGCTTCTGCTGTCGGGCGTGGTGCGCGATTCTTTTTAGTTTCAGCGCTAATGAAGTGGGGCGGAGTAAAAATGGAGCAAAAATTACGTCAATATATTGAGGTACTTGGCTGGGGGGTAGTGATTTTAGTGGTGGTTGCATACTTTTTATTACGTTAAGCATCTAAATAACTACTTTTAGCACAAGGAGCAAAACACCATGAATAAACAGTACGTCTTCTATGTTACTTTATTTACAAGTGTTTTGCTCAGTGCCTGCTCATCTCGACATGCCCCCGCTCCGGTCAGTAGTTTAAATACCAGTGTTAAACCTTATACTAGTAAAGTAAATATTAATGGTGACCGCTACACGGTTAAAAAAGGTGATACGTTATACTCGATAGCCTTTAGCGCCCAGCAAGATTTCCGCACGTTGGCAAAAAATAATGGCATACCAGCCCCTTACATAATCCAACCGGGGCAAACAATTTCTTTTAAAAATGTACCTGAAAAAATAAAAAAGCATAAAAAATATACGAAACCGAGTAAGAAGTCTACAAGTGACATACAAAAAAATAACAAAAAATTAAAGAAAGAGCTTGATCAGCCAAAACAACGAGAGTATGTTCAAAAACAAGCCAATAGGAAAATTAGTAAAAATAACAGTTTGTCCTCGACCCAAGTTAAGTGGTCGTGGCCAGCTAAAGGAACAGTAACTCAGCGTTTTTCAACCAAGGAAAGCGGTTATAAAGGGTTACAAATTACTAATAAAAAAGGTGTCGCTGTTTTTGCCGCAGCACAAGGGACTGTAGTTTATGCGGGTAATGCACTTAGAGGATACGGTAATTTAATTATTTTGAAACATAATGATGATTATCTTAGTGCCTATGCACATAACTCTAAGTTGCTAGTTAAAGAAAAACAGGATGTGAAAGCTGGGCAAAAAATAGCCGAGATTGGCAGTTCAGACTCTGAAGTGACGGCATTGCGTTTTGAAATCCGTTACCGAGGACAAGCTGTTAATCCTGAGAAGTATTTGCCTTAGCTATCGGTCGGGTATTGATCATAGTGATATAAGATCACTTGTTTGCTTGAGGGTACGCTCATGGGTAACACAGCAAAAATAGAAAAAACGAAAGATGCGATTGATGATAAATTTGATGATATAGCTGTCGCTGATACAGACTCTGAATTATTAGATGACGTCGATAAAGATGATGATAAAGAAGATGAAATATTTGCCAAAGAGGAAATCACTAAGAATTTAGATGCGACTCAGCTGTATTTAGGTGAAATTGGTTTTTCGCCATTATTAAGTGCTGAAGAAGAAGTCTTTTTTGCTCGCAAAGCATTAAAAGGCTGTAGCGCTTCTCGTAAACGAATGATTGAAAGTAATTTACGTTTAGTTGTTAAAATCGCCCGCCGTTATAATAATCGTGGCCTTGCGTTACTTGATTTAATTGAAGAAGGTAATCTTGGTTTGATCCGCGCCGTTGAAAAATTTGATCCTGAACGTGGTTTTAGATTTTCGACCTATGCGACTTGGTGGATCCGTCAAACAATTGAACGCGCCATCATGAATCAAACCCGCACAATTCGCTTACCAATCCATGTAGTGAAAGAACTTAACGTTTATTTACGCACCGCACGTGAACTAACGCAAAAGCTGGACCATGAGCCCACTGCCGAAGAAATTGCAGCGTGTTTAGACCGACCAGTTGAAGACGTAACTAAAATGCTGCGTTTAAACGAGAAAATCACCTCTGTAGATACACCTATTGGTGGTGAAAACGATAAAGCATTGTTAGATATTATTGCCGATGAAAAAGGCTTTGGCCCGGAAGGCGAAGTACAAAATAATGATATCAATAAGCACATTGTAGACTGGTTAGGTGAGCTTAATCCTAAGCAACGTGAAGTGCTTGCACGTCGTTTTGGTTTGTTAGGTTATGAGCCATCAACACTTGAAGATGTGGGTCGTGAAATCGGTTTAACGCGTGAGCGAGTAAGACAAATTCAAGTAGAAGCACTGCGCCGCTTAAAAGATATTTTGCAGCATGAAGGATTAAGCACTGATAGCTTGTTTGATCAGTTTTCATAACACTGACTGATACAGCAATAGACGCAGCAACACAAACACACACAGAAAATAATTATTAAAAGCTGAAGAGCTAACTCTTCAGCTTTTTTTGTGCTTAAAGCATGCTACAGCAGCGATTTTAGCTTATATAGTAAATCTTGAGCTTGGCGTGGGCTTAAGTTATCTAGGTCAACCTCAGCGAGTTGTGCTTCTACCTGTGATGGTTCAGCTGCAAACAATGATGGCTGTACTGCATTGATATCAGCAGTGACTGGCTGATGATTCTCCAGCATTTTAAGCTTTTGTTTTGCCTGCTTTATAACTGCTTTTGGCACCCCAGCTAAGGCCGCTACTTGCAAGCCAAAACTTTTACTTGCGGCACCATCAAGTACGGTATGCATAAAGGCGATTGTGTCGTTGTGCTCTATCGCATCTAAGTGAACATTCACCAGCCCCGCTTGTTGCTCGGCTAGTTCGGTAAGTTCAAAATAATGGGTTGCGAATAAAGTTTTAGCGGATATTTTTGATGCTAAATGATCCGCTGTTGCATAAGCTAATGATAGACCATCGTAGGTACTCGTCCCTCGGCCAATTTCATCCATTAATACCAGTGACTGCGCGGTAGCATTGTTTAAAATAGTGGCTGTTTCGGTCATTTCGACCATGAAGGTTGAGCGACCTGATGCTAAGTCATCACTGGCGCCAATACGTGTAAATATACGGTCGATATTACCAATCTTAGCGCTGTCTGCTGGTACAAAGCTACCAATGTGTGCCATTAACACAATCAGTGCAGTTTGGCGCATATAGGTTGATTTACCGCCCATATTTGGCCCCGTAATGATCAGCATTTTACGCTGAGCACTAAGCTCTACAGGATTGGCAATGAAAGGATCTTTCATTACTTGTTCAACAACTGGGTGGCGACCTTGCTTAATACTAATGTCATCGTTATCGCACAGTAGCGGTTTTGCATAGTTCAATGCAATTGCACGCTCGGCAAGGTTATTTAGCACATCTAAATCTGCCAGTGCTGCCGCCATTATTTGTAGCTGTTCAATGTGCGGGGCAATAAATTCAAACAGTTGTTCGTAAAGTTGCTTTTCAAGCGCCAGAGCTTTTGATTGGCTACCTAACACTTTATCTTCATGTTCTTTAAGCTCTGGAATTATATAACGTTCGTTATTTTTAAGCGTTTGGCGACGAATATAATCAGCGGGCACTAAATGTGCGTTGGCACGACTTACTTCAATAAAAAAGCCATGCACACGGTTATAACCGATTTTAAGGGTGCTAATACCGGTGCGTTCACGCTCGCGCTGTTCGAGTTGTTCAAGAATGTCGGTAGCGCCTTGGCTGAGTGAACGCCATTCATCGAGTTCACTGTTGTAACCCGGTGCAATTACGCCACCATCACGAATAAGTACCGGTGGGTTTTCAATCACTGCTTGCTCAAGTAATTGCTGTAAATCAGGTAATTCAGGAGATTGCGCGATGATCTGACTAATGCGAGGATCGCTGGCATCGGTTAATAGCTGGTGCAGTGGAGCTAGGGCTTGTAGTGCGCTACGCAGACGGGTTAAATCGCGCGGACGAGCGGTCCACAATGCTAAACGAGCAATAACCCGCTCAATATCACCTATTTGTTTTAACGACTCATGTAGCTCACCACACAGCTGTACATCGATAATGGCACTAATCGCATTAAGGCGAGCGTTAAGCTCAGGTTTAGAACGTATTGGTGTATGAATACGACGCTTTAATAGCCGTGAGCCCATCGCTGTTGCTGTTTTATCAAGTACTTGTGCTAAGGTGTTTTCAAAGCCACCAGAGAGGTTAACGGTCAACTCTAAATTTTTACGGGTGGCAGCATCTAAGATTACTGCATGTTCGTTATGTTCTAATGTGATGGCGCGAATATGGGGTAGAGCAATACGTTGCGTGTCTTTCACATATTGCATAAGGCAACCGGCGGCAACTAATGCAGCAGTTGCTTTATCAACCCCAAAACCGACTAAATCTTTGGTGCCAAACTGCTCGCATAACAAATGTTGTGCAGTGTCTAAGTCAAACTCCCATTCAGGACGACGGCGAATACCTTTGATATGCTCAATCAAATGAAAGTTGGCAAAGTCTTCGCTATAGAGTAACTCTGCTGGTGCTAAGCGTTGTAAAGTTGAACTAAATGCTTCTTCAGTATTTACTTCAACAATATTAAAACGGCCTGAGTTAATATCTAAGTAAGCAATGCCATACACGCCTTTTTTACTTTGCCAAACACTGGTCAGTAAATTATCTTGGCGCTCTTGTAATAGTGCTTCATCAGAAATGGTGCCAGGGGTAACAATGCGTACAACTTTGCGCTCAACAGGCCCTTTGCTGGTTGCAGGGTCGCCCACCTGTTCACAAATAGCGACGGATTCACCCATTTGTACCAAACGAGCTAAATAGTTCTCTACCGCATGATAAGGGACGCCTGCCATAGGAATAGGATCACCGCCGGCTTTACCACGGTGAGTTTGTGAAATATCAAGCAGTTGTGCTGCACGTTTTGCATCATCAAAAAATAGCTCGTAAAAATCGCCCATGCGATAAAACAGTAAAATATCACGATGCTCAGATTTTATTTTTAGATACTGCTGCATCATCGGAGTTTGTTGACTTATATTGTGCGGTGCATAAAGATCGAACGACATGTATTTACCCAAAGGCTGAATATGGAATTACATCAAGAGATTAAAACACTTGCTGCGCAGTTAGGCGCTATTTTAACGGATAAACGCTTATGGATCACTAGTGCTGAATCATGTACTGGTGGTGGAGTGAGTTATGCGTTAACAGATACCCCTGGCAGCTCAGCTTATATTGACCGTGCATTTGTAACATACAGTAATCAAGCTAAGCAGGATTTACTAGGGGTTACAGAGCAAACCTTAACTTTATACGGCGCAGTGAGTGAGCAAACTGTTTTGCAAATGGCCGCGGGTGCGTGTAAGGCCGCAGGGGCAGATATTTCGGTTGCAGTATCGGGGATTGCAGGTCCAGGTGGTGGCAGTACAGAAAAACCAGTAGGTTTAGTATGGTTTTGTATTCAAATTGGCGAGAAACAGTATCCGAGCCAACAGATATTCGCAGGCGATAGAGCGCAAGTTAGGTTGCAAGCTATTGTTTACTCATTAAAAACCATTATAGAAAAGATAAATTAATAAAATTAGCTTGATACTGTGATTTCATACAGTATACTTGTCTGCATTAGCCGGATTTGGAGAGTAAAATGAACGATAACAAACAAAAAGCGTTGGACGCTGCTTTATCTCAAATTGAACGTCAATTTGGTAAAGGCTCAATAATGAAATTGGGTGACAATAAAGCGTTAGATATTGATGCTATATCAACAGGCTCTCTGGGCATTGATATCGCATTAGGCATAGGTGGTTTACCTATGGGGCGTATTGTTGAGATATATGGCCCTGAATCATCAGGTAAAACAACGCTAACATTACAAGTTATTGCTGAAGCACAAAAAGAAGGTAAAACCTGTGCTTTCGTTGATGCTGAGCATGCACTTGATCCAATTTATGCCCAAAAATTGGGTGTAAATATTGATGAGTTATTAGTTTCACAACCTGATACAGGTGAACAAGCACTTGAAATTTGTGACATGTTAGTACGCTCAAGCGCTGTTGATGTGGTTGTTGTCGATTCGGTTGCGGCATTAACACCGAAAGCTGAAATTGAAGGCGACATGGGTGATTCACACATGGGCCTACAAGCACGTTTAATGTCACAAGCATTACGTAAGCTAACTGGTAATATCAAACGTTCAAACACTTTATGTATTTTCATTAACCAAATCCGTATGAAAATTGGTGTTATGTTTGGTAACCCAGAAACCACTACTGGTGGTAACGCACTTAAATTCTACGCGTCAGTACGTTTAGATATTCGTCGTATCGGTTCTGTTAAAGAGGGCGACGAAGTGGTGGGTAACGAAACCCGCGTTAAAGTGGTGAAAAACAAAGTTGCTCCTCCGTTTAAGCAAGCTGAATTTATCATCATGTATGGTGAAGGCATCTCTAAGCATGGCGAGCTAATTGACTTAGGTGTTAAGCATAAGCTAGTTGAAAAAGCAGGTGCTTGGTATAGCTACAATGGTAGTAAAGTTGGTCAAGGTAAATCAAACTCAATTAAGTTCTTGAAAGAGAACCCTGAGATCTCTAATGAGATTGAAGGTAAGTTACGTGATATGTTGCTATTAAAAGCAACAATTAAGCCTGACGATGTTGAAGATACAGTGTTAGCAGATGATGCTGAGCTTTAAAAGTATTTAATAAGCGCGATTTGACCCGCACTTAACATTAAAAAAGCCGCTAAATAATATTTAGCGGCTTTTTTGTATTTGTAACAGCCAATACCTTAAGCCAATTGGGTGTAGATAATTTAACTTTGATAAGGTATATCACAGGCATAAAAAAGCGGCCAAAGCCGCTTAAGGAAGTAATATAATTTTAGTTTTAGCTTAGAACGCGTATTTAACTGAGAACTGCAGGCGATCTAAATCACCATCAACGCCACTTTCTGTTTCACGTTCTGCATGCTTTAACTCAGCACCAAACGTTAAACGTTTAACTGGTGAGTATAAAATATTAGCGCTATAGCTTTGGCTAGATTCAGTTGGGTCACCGGTAATCGTAAGCAAATCAGTGTTATTGTCTGCTGAGAAGAACGAGTAAAGGAATGTTGAGCGCCATTGGTTATTCCAATTGTGCTGGTAAGCGATAAACCCTGATGTAGAGTCAATTGCATCTAGCTCATCACCATTAAGCACTGCACCATGCGCAACATTTAAGCCAACGTAACGACCTAAGCCTTTACCTTGGGTAAGCATAAATTTAACGTTGTCTTGGCCAACTTTAAACATACCTGATGCACTAATACCAATTGATGTTTCATCAGCGTCAAGGCCGCCCACTTTATAAGTAAGTTGACGAGCAAGCGCTGCAACCACTAAGTTACCCCAATCAGCAGTATGTGTGTAACGTGCTGTGAAATCCGGTAATGATGCATCATCGGTTACAGCCATACCATTTGAAGTTGTAATTGTACTTTCAGGGTTTTCTAACGAGAAAGACCATGCGCCAGTTGTGTATTTAACTTGTGCTTGGCGAACAAATACCGTGCCTTCAGCTGGACCTACAAAATCAAGAGTTTCAGGCAGTGCACCAACATTTTGGAAGTTTGACCATGTTTGACCAAATAACCAGCCGTCGTAAGAAATAAATGCGTGGCGAATACGTGGCGCGTATGAGTTAGATACGCGCTCATTACCGCCAGCAGCAGATGCTAAAAAGTCTATTTCGATTTTACTACTTATGGTTTTGCCGTTGTCTAGGAGTGTTGATGTGCCAAAATTAAAACGAGACTGACGTGCGTGCATATCAAATACAGCATCAGAGTTGTTGTCGGCACCGACTGTTAATGTACTTGGTACATAAAAGTCACGCCCTACATTTGTACCTGCAGGCGCACCAGCTGAATAATCACTCCACATTGCATCGAGTTTTATATAACCGCCATAAGTCACATCAGTGCCACCGATGGTTGCGGCTTGTGCTGTTGCTGAAAGCGCGCACAATACGGCTGTGGCAGTAAGTGTTTTTAATACTGTTGATTTTGTTGTCATAGTCAAAGTCCTATTCGGGGCTGCTTGTTGCATTATTATACTTGTGGTGTGATACCACTTTTGATTAAGTATGCTTTTTACTCAATTACCTATTGGTCTATTAGACTAAGGTGGCAAGCTTGCCATCTCAGTATAAACATATCATTAACATTTTGTATTGATAGCGTAAAATGATGAAATTTTAAAACAATTTGAGCGTACAGTGAAATAAATCAAAGATAATACAACTAAGGTCTAATACTTTCGCCCGCTATGCTGGGTGATCCTTAAGATAGGCCTTAGGCAAGTAATTAAAATGGAGACGACTATGTCACAAAGTATCTATCCAGTTCCTGCACATATCAAGAATGCAGCCTTAGTTGATAACGATAAATATAATACACTTTACAAGCAATCTATTGATGATCCAGAAGGTTTTTGGGCAGAGCACGGTAAACGTCTCGATTGGTCAACACCTTTTACTAAAGTAAAAAACACCTCGTTTGATAAAGGCCATATCAGTATTAAATGGTATGAAGATGGTGAGCTTAATGCTTCGTATAACTGTATTGACCGCCATCTGGCAACTAAAGCAGATAAAACGGCATTGATCTGGGAAGGCGACGATCCTTCGCAAAGTGAACATATTTCTTATCAACAGCTGCATGACGAAGTGGCAAAATTTGCCAACGGTTTGAAAAAACTCGGTGTTAAAAAAGGCGATCGTATTGCTATTTACATGCCTATGTCACCGCAAGCTGTTTATGCAATGCAAGCATGTGCGCGTTTAGGTGCAATTCACTCGGTAGTCTTTGGTGGTTTCTCACCATCAGCAATTGCTGATCGTATTAAAGATTCTGGTGCTAAAATTGTTATTACTTCTGATGAAGGGCGTCGTGCAGGCAATACAGTGCCGCTGAAAGCAAATGTTGATGAAGCCGTTGCACAACAGTCGGTCACTACCATCGAACACGTTGTTGTACATCAGTTAACGGGTGGCGAGGTACAATGGCATGAACATGATGTATGGTGGCATGATTTAGTTGCTGATCAAGCCCCAGACTGTGCACCAGAACCGATGAATGCAGAAGATCCACTCTTTATTCTTTACACTTCAGGTTCAACAGGTCAGCCTAAAGGGGTGGTTCATACGACTGGTGGTTATTTAGTATATGCATCGATGACTCACGAATATGTATTTGATCTAAAAGAAGATGATATCTTTTGGTGTAGCGCCGATGTGGGCTGGATCACAGGTCACAGTTACATTGCTTACGGCCCATTAGTTAATGGCTGTACGCAAGTCTTATTTGAAGGTGTACCCACTTACCCAACCGCAGGACGTATGGGTGAAGTAGTCGATAAGCATAACGTTACAATTTTATACACAGCGCCAACGGCAATTCGTGCACTGATGGCCAAAGGCGATGAACCAACAGCGACCTCAAACCGCGATAGCCTACGTATTTTGGGCTCGGTGGGGGAGCCAATCAACCCAGAAGCATGGACTTGGTATTACGAAAACATGGGTAAAGGTAACTGCCCAATTGTTGATACTTGGTGGCAAACTGAAACTGGTGGCATCATGATCACACCTTTACCAGGTGCAATTGATATGAAACCTGGTTCTGCAACCCGTCCATTCTTTGGTATTGCGCCAGCATTATTTGATGCTGAAGGTAATGCTCTGGAAGGCGCAGTTGATGGTAACTTAGTTATTCTTGATAGCTGGCCATCACAAGCTCGTACAGTTTACGGCGATCATGAACGTTTTGAACAAACTTACTTCTCTGCTTATCCGGGTGTGTACTTTACTGGAGACGGTTGTCGCCGTGATGAAGATGGTTACTACTGGATCACCGGCCGTGTTGATGATGTATTAAACGTATCAGGACATCGCTTAGGTACTGCCGAGATTGAAAGTGCACTGGTTGCTCACCCTGCGGTTGCCGAAGCTGCTGTAGTAGGTTACCCGCACGATATTAAAGGCCAAGGTATTTATGTTTACCTAACGCCAAACGAAGGTATAACGGTCAGTGACGAATTAACCAAAGAAGTTCGTAACTGGGTTCGTAAAGAGCTTAGCCCAATTGCATCGCCAGATATGATCCAATGGTCACCAGGCTTACCGAAAACGCGCTCTGGTAAGATCATGCGCCGTATTTTACGTAAGATCGCTGCAAATGAGCACGAGCAATTAGGTGATACCTCAACACTTGCAGACCCTGGTGTGGTTGATGAATTAATCGAGAACCGATTAAATCGTTAAATATGCGTTAAAAACTTGATTAGAAGTTGATTCTAAACGTAGTATATCGGCTGTCAGCTATTTGATAGATGGCAGCCGAATTCATTAGGAGTGAACCATGAGTCAGTTTTTAATAGCGGATGACCACCCGTTATTTCGCGAAGCACTAAAAGGGGCATTAACGGCAAAGTTTGATGGTTTAGAGGTTTTTGAATCTGAAAATTTTGAAACTACATTGCAAGTGCTTAGTGAACAAGAAGATTTAGATATCTTACTACTAGACCTACATATGCCTGGCAGTGGCGATTTATATGGCCTAATTCGCATTCGTGAAGATTATCCAAGCTTGCCAATTGCTGTTGTCTCTGGCAGTGAAGATATCAATATTGTTTCAAAAGTTATGAGCTACGGGGCGATGGGATTCATTCCTAAGTCATCATCATCAGATGATATTGCCGGAGCAATTAATCAAATACTCGATGGCGATGTATGGCTACCACCTGAGCTTAAAGACAAAGTAGCGAGCGTTACCAATGAAGATAAAGAAATCGCCGCTCAAGTAGCCTCCCTTACCCCACAGCAATATAAAGTGCTGCAGTACTTACACGAAGGTTTGTTGAATAAACAGATCGCTTATGAACTACATATTTCAGAAGCAACGATCAAAGCGCACATCACCGCGATATTCCGTAAGCTTGGAGTGTATAACCGCACGCAAGCGGTGTTGATAGCTGCAAAATTACAACTCGAACCTATCGAGCAAACACATTAAGTACAGTATAAAAGTAGTCAATAATAAAAAAAATAAAGAGGCGTTGAGCCTCTTCATTCTACTCTATTTCTAGAACCTAGCTAAATACGACGGTTCGATTACCATTAATAAATAGCTTATGTTCTGATGCTAATTGCAGTGCTTTACAAAACACTGTTTTCTCTACATCTTTGCCCATTTTAGCCATCATTTCAGCGGTGTTTGCATGGTTTACATGGGTGACGTCTTGTATAATAATCGGCCCTTCATCAAGCTCATTATTAACAAAATGCGCCGTCGCACCAATGATCTTCACACCCCGTTCAAATGCCTGATGATACGGTTTTGCACCGATAAAAGCAGGTAAAAATGAATGATGAATATTGATAATTTTACCGTCAAAACGGCCTACAAATTCAGGGCTTAAAATCCGCATATATTTGGCAAGGCCAATGATATCGGGATTGTAGCTGGCAATTAAGTCACCCACTTGCAGGTCGTGTTCAGCGCGTGATAACCCTTCATGGCTGACCACATGAAACGGCACATCAAAGCCCTTCGCCAATGGCGCTAAGTCAGGGTAATTAGCAATCACAGCCAATACTTCAATATTCAGTGCTTGCTCAAATTGCTTTAGCAATACGCCCCCTAAGCAGTGGGCTTCTTTAGTCGCTAGTAACACCACTTTAGTTTTCTCGTCAGTGTGCAGTGCTAATTGCGCGCCATCGGGTAACAAAGCTTGTAATTGATTTAAAAAATCTGGATGTGGTTGGCCCGTTAGTTCAGTGCGCATAAAAAAGCGCTGAGCATCTTTATCTACAAATTCATTATTGCGGGTAATATTTAAATTATGCTGATGACAAAGCCCGGTGATTTTCGCTATTAAGCCGACATCATCGGCACATTGCGTGGTTAGTATCGTGTTCATTTTTCCTCATTCTAATCCCGTGAACAGTGGCTCCATTATTTGTTAATTTGTCACAATAGCAAGGGCTTTATTGAGAAATTCAGTATTACCTAAATTGCTATAAGTGGAAAATAAAAAAATATTTTAATTTTGTGAGAAATTATTATACAGATTTCGTTATGGGTTATTTATTGTTCATTATCTTATTATCGTCAGGTAGACAAAATATAACAACGAAAGGGATAATTTTATGAATCTAATTAAATCAATGCTTGCGGCATCTATTTCGCTGGCTTTATTGTCTGGCTGTGAATCTGATTTTGTTGATCACCCTGATGAGCCTATAAATACCGCACCAGTTATTAGCGTAAGCGATACAGCAGTAGTTGAAAAACAAGCTATTTCAATCAGTGCCACAGTGCAAGATGAAGGCCCCGTTACTTATCTTTGGAGCCAAAATGCAGGGTTGTCAGTTGCATTAGAGAACACCAATACAGGGACTGTTAGCTTTATTGCGCCAAGTGTTAGCGAAGATAAAAAAATATCTTTAAATTTAACTGTTACAGACAGTGAAGGTTTAACGAGTGAAAAAAATGTTGTAGTTGATATTCAACAGCAGCTGGTTAAATTATCACTGGAAGGCATAGCAACAGATTCCCCCTTAATTGACGCGGCTATAAAAGCCAAAATAGGATCGCAAGAGTTCACGACAACGACAAATAGCGATGGTTATTATAGCTTAGAGTTAGCACTTGACGATGATGCTGATATGAGTCAATTGGTGACAATTGAAGCACAGGGTAAAGAGCAACAACAAGCCGCTTTGTTGCAGTCACGACTAATGAGCTTTGCAAGCTTAAAAACGAAAGCGGGCGATGACGCTGTACTTACTAATGACGAAGACTTTTCGGTAAATATTACTAATCTAACCACAGCAAAGTCGGCGCTTTTGGCGCGAGAAAATTTATTCGTAGACATTAAAAGCGAGCAAGACTTGAAACGCTTGTCGAATGAGATTAGTGCTGATGAGCTCGTTAAGGTTGCTACGACTATAAAAGTTATTTTGGACAAATCAACGAGCAATGAATTATTTGCTTTACCCGAGGGAGTAAATAATGTTTTAGAGCTGGCTTTAGATAATGAAAAAATGACTCAGTATATTAAAAAAGTGGAGCAAACGCCCGAGTTTAGCCAGGCCCAAGAAGAAATGCTAGCTGATGAGAAGGTTGTTCAGTCTACAAAGACTAATAACATTAAAACTTTTTACTATAATCGTGGCAATTTATCTATTAATCAAGTTATTGAATTAGATAACGACGGCACTGGTCGTTACCTTCTTCAAAATTATGATGGTCGCTTCGACTGGATATATCAAAACGATGTGTATACCTTAAATAATCCTGAAGGTTTTTATGCTTATCAGACTACTGCTGATATTGAAATTGATGGTGAAACAAAGCGGGTTCGCCAAGAGGTTACTACTTATAAAGCAGAGCTAAAGTTAATTGCGGCAACTGAAAATGGTTTTTTAGTCAAAGAAACTGAGTATAAAAATGTAGAGTACCCAGATGGTGAGTTAGAAAATTATCAACTCACTAACGAGTCTATCCTTAAAGTATTCACTCAAAATGAGCAAGTTGATTTTACCTTCGCGCAAACTCAAAACCCTATTGCATTGCCTGCACCGCATATTTTCGTTGATCAAGTATCTCTTGGTGCGATTACGTTAATGTTAAATGACGATGGAACAGGTGCTGTTTCAGAGCTTGGAAATACGCCTATTACTTGGCGAATGATAGAAGATAATAACAAACAGTCATTACATATCACACTGAGTGATTACGATAATGAAACAATACTATTTAGGCAATTAACAAGTGATGGTGATATTGCAACGTTTGCTGCATTTAGTGAATTTGACGGAATTAAAAATGCGAGTGTAGGTACTGGCAGCATTATCGACGAATCAGAGACATTCAATATTGCAACAATCCCTGGAATATATAGCTACAACTTTGATGGTAAGAGTTTAGATGAGTTTTGGTTTGAGCTTTGGCCTGATGGCAAAGCTATTTCGATGAGTGTGTACGACAGCAATGAGGATGGGCAATTATCAGTTGCTGAAAGTCGAATTTATGCTGGTAACTGGCATCTTGATGATGACATTCTTACAATAACGCGAAACCTAAATGGACGAGATGATTGTTACTACGTTGAGCAAGATCCTAATTGCTGGTTGTGGAATACTCGGCAATGGAAGCTAATTGAACAGATCGAAGATACTATTTATGTAAATAACATGCATCAATTTACCTATAGCCAAGGTGAGGAACCAAGAGAGAAAACGTTCGATAATCGCAAGTTTAATCGAGCAACTGAGCGGCCTATTTCGTCTCCACTACCTGATGAAATTTTACAACAGATAGGCTATCAGCCCCCTGTTTCTTTGACTGGCCTAATTAGCCCTAATAACTACTTGGGTAAGCGTTTGTATTTTACAGATCATGATTATAAAGTGGAAGGCGAGCTTGGTTATTTTCAATTTGATGACAATAACTCATTTCAATATTATCAAGATAACAACCTATCAACAGGGACTTACCAGATATTTTCTGATAATCAATTAATATTACGCGATGGTTCATCATTAATGTATGGGGCTAATTATAGTTTATTAATTGGCTCGAGTAATGTGGTAATTGCTACTTTTGAAGAGCATATTTGGCCGCATTTTACTAGCGAAAACGATGCCAAAGAATACATGAGTATTGTTGCCGACAATAAACCAGTAAGTAACGTCGAACATTTAATCGGGCGCGATATATATATGGTCGACCGAGATCGAGATGATCAGTGGGTGGTTAGTTATTTGAAGTTTGATGAAGATAAAATCACAATTTATAGTGATGAAAGTTTCACAACCATTAATACAGAGCTTGATTACAGTGTTGATGACACAGGCATGATTAGCTTCCCGGATGATCAAAATACAATGTACTTATCGTTAGTGACTGATGAGTTTAATATTATTATTACTAATGATGTAGGAAATAGCAGTAAAGATTTTAACTATTTCTTATTTGATCAGCAAAAAGCAAAAGATTTTGTTAACAACACAAATGCATTAAGAGAAAGCGCACAGCGTTAACTCCACTTACAATCTTTTAGTTTTAACAAAAATAAAGCGCGATAATTTTTATCGCGCTTTTATTCGTTTTAGTGGCCTGCAAAATTACCGTCGCAGAGATTTTATATCACGTAAAATGTGTAAATGTTAGGTTATAAGGCCGACGCGGGGTAAACCCTTAAAAGAACGGGGGTAAACCCGCTGTTATGGTGTTGTATGGAGGTGATTGTGGCTCGTTTAATTTTTTGTTGTTTGATGGTTGGTGTTTTACCAGGGTGCGCGATGAGTGACCCATCTGCAGAGATTGATGAAAATCAGTATGTATATCCTTATAAATGTACACATAAAGGAGAGGTTGAATATCATTCAATCACGGCACGTGAGCCTTTAAGTAAAGCGTTTTTAGCTAAAATGCAAAATGCATTGCACGAGGGCTTTGAGCTAGACCCTAATAGTTGCGTGCCTGTAGAGGCAATACCAGACGCTAAGAATAAGTAATTCGTCTCAACGATTTAGTAACGCCATTAAGACAGATAAAAATATTTTAAATTTATGAGAAAAATTTAACTTCTATTCGTGTCTGTCATTGTTGTGATTTCTTCGTAAAATTTATTTAGCTATAAATAATAACTATCTAAGGAATTACATGAAGTTACAGTTTGAATCACCTAAAGTTAAAACATCAATTTTATTCACGTTCAGTCTTCTTCTATCTGCTTGTGGAGGTGGTAGCGATGACTCACAAACTACAAAATCTGATGCAGATAAACAGCCAGATAAAGTAGAAGCGTCGCGCTTAGTGTGGGAAAAATTATTACCAACAACAAGCTTTGCTTATTACTCGTCACCGGCACTTAGTGCTGATGAGCAAACAATTTATATAGGCACAGCTAAGAATGTACGCAATGACCCCGCAGGCAGTGATTTGATGGTAGCTTATAACCGCAATGGCAGTGAAAAGTGGCGTTACACTTTGCCTAATGGTGAAGAAGTGCGTTCAAGCCCTGTTGTACATAATGAAAATATTTATTTCACTGTTGATAAGCGAGTAGGTGAGTTTGAAAAAGCATATCGCGATTTAGTAGCTCTAAATAGTAGCGGCGAGCAAATGTGGCGTCAACGCGTATCTGATTATGGCTTTCAAACAGGTTCTGGTTTAACCAAGGTTGCGGCTTTTGAAGGCCAAGTTATATATACCGGTTTAGATATCCGCGCTTTTAATGCGCAAACGGGTGAGAGCTTGTTTGAGCGTTTATGTAACTGTGCAGAGCGACAAGACCGATTTGTAAATGGAGCGGTAAATCACAATGGAGAATTGGTATTTTATGATGAAGGGCGTGTACTTAAGCTTGATTTAAATAGTTATGAGTTAGTTGGCGAATTCAAAGATATAGACACCTTTGAAGGTGACTTGGTTTACTCTACTCCAGCTATTGATTCTAACAATAATATTTACTTTGGGTCTGAAGCCGGAGTTTTATACAGCTTTGATGATAATTTGGATCTTCGTTGGCAGTTTGAGTTAACAAACCCGCAGGTGTTCGAGGCGCCATACATTCGCTCATCGGTAGCGATAGATGAGTCGCGTAGTACGATTTATTTTGGTACAAAAAATAATGATGATAGTGAGTTTTACGCACTCGATATCAATGATAAAAGTATAAAATGGCAAGTGGCAATTACCGGTGATGTTTATGTGTCTCCTACCATTGGCGATAATGGTAATGTGTACTTTTCTTCAGAAAGTAATTTACTTTATACATATAAACCAGATGGCACGCTTGCATGGCAATATGATTTAAAAGCAAATGTAACTTGGTCTTCTCCAGCTATCGATAGTCAGGGGGTTTTATACATAGGTACTTTATCTGAAAGTAATGTATCGGCCGCAAGTGCAACAGGTAAGCTTGTGGCTATTCAAACCGACAGCACAGGTTTAATGCCTAATACTTGGTCTAAAATTCACCGGGATAATCAAAATAGTGGCGTGGTTAAGTAAAGTTAAAGTAAAGCAGTCGCACTAGTGTGCGATTGCTTTAACTAAAATTACAACGGGTTTACCACTGAGAACCGTTTATCAGAAACACTCCAGTAACCCAGATCAGAGACGATTAAAATTTTATAATTGTTACCTCGGCCATTAAAGAGTGCAGGGTCTAAGTTAAACTCTCCTGTATTTGGCAGTTCTTCAGCGAACTGGTACCAGCGCCTATTATTCACGATATTTAAATCCACTTGTTGCTTATCGCCAATTCCGCGAGAGTCATCATGCAGAACATACATAGCAACGGTTTGTCCGTAGAGTTTATTGGCGTTCCAGGTTATCGTTTTTTGCTGACCTACAGGGTAAATATCAAGGGCTTTAGGTGTGATAATAGTTGTAACCAATTTGTCTTTTAGTAAAAAGTGCTCTAAACCGTTATCAACAGTTTTACCTGAAGCAATACTAAAGAAACCATCAGATAGGCTCCAATAGCCTAAATCGCTGATGAGCATAAGTTTAAAGCGATTTGTGCCATTGGCCATAAAATGATAAGGGTCAATTTGGGCTGTTCCCGTGTTTTTTAAATTAGTTGCCGCTGGGTGCCAATCAATTTTCTTCAAATTATTAAAATCATCAAAGCTGTTAACTTTATAGTTGACGGTATGATTGACTAATACACTTATCGTATTGCCAATTAATCGTTTGCTATCCCATTCAATCGTAAATTCAGAGCCTATTTTTAGTTGGCTTGCATGTTTAGGGGCCGTGATCGAGCTAACTCGCTTTGTTTCACTTATCGCGTTGATATCTCTGGCAGGGCTAAATTGGTTCTTTGTGGAGTGTGATATATGGTTTTGCTTTTCGAGTTGTGCTAACCACTGTGTGTGTGGATTATTGTTTAGCTTATTAATAGTCGCTATTAATTCAAATGCCAAGGGAGAGTTTGATTTAGCATAAACAATGAGCTGCTGCATTTGCTGTGAAGTTAAAGTATTAAACATATTTGTTTTTATCACAAGCTCTAACCATTGAACTTGCTGTTGCTTGCTTAGTTGTGTTACGTCAATATCAAATAATGCTGTTTTATTCAGTGTATTTTGTTCATATTGCGCCGTGTATTTTGCTAAGGTGATATCGTAATATTGGCTTGATTGTTGTGTACCATTGGCAAGCCATAGCTCTGCATTCTTTAAGGTTTGTGAGTACTTACGCAAACTTAAACCTAGCATGGTACTTTCATAACGCCCCTTCATGCATTTTTGATCACTTGTCGAACAATGTAGTAGCTGTTTATTTAAAAAGTTATTTGCTTGCAAATAATCACGTTCTTTTAGGTAATATTGATATTGCTCATATAGTACAGTACTAAGTTCATGTTCAAAGTTTGGGAGTAGCTGTTGATAGATAAACATGGCTTTATTCAGGGCTTGTTCTTGCGCAAGTTGTGCACCTGCTTGAGCATATAAATTTGCCGCAAAATGGTTTAATTTTGCGAGCTCACAATGTAGTGGGTGGTAGTTATTCGCAGCATTTTTTAATGTTGAGTCTAGTAACTTAATTGCTTGGTCTATTTGATTATCTTCTATCAGTAGGCTGCTTTTCATTAACGATTGCCATGCTTTTTGCGAGGCAGACGTTGCTGTCGTATTTTCATTCTCGAGAATTAATTGACGGCTGAGTATAGGGTGATTATCACGATGAGTAAAAATATGTATTAATAATTCCAGTTTTAGTTCTGATGCATCGCTATTTTGAAAAGCTATTTTGATCTGCTTTATGTCACCAGCTAAATAGCTATCTTTAGTAAGCCAACCAAGCAATTTAATGTTGCTGTTTTGAGGGTTTTGCTGCGATAGTTTTTGCCAAAGAATTCGTGCTTTTTGTTGTTGATTTAATTTAATTAAACTTTTAATTTTTAATATTTGCATGTCAATCGAACTATCGCACAACGCCAATATATCTAAAGCTGCTGTAAAATTTCCATGCAAGTATAAGCTTTGGGCAACGGTTAAGAGTACGCTTTGTTGGTTTTTTGGGCTTAATTGACTCTGCATTACTTGTTCAACACCAGCAAGTAACAAGGCCGATACCGACAGTTTTGCACCTTGCGGCGCTAGCGGTGTGCTGCTAATTAGTAAGTTTTGATAAAAGTTGAGCAGTTCATACTGTTGCTTTGCGGCTTGCTTTTGTTCATCTTGATAAAGAAATAAGCTAATACAGGCGACACCCAAAAAAGCGATAGTTGAGGTTATTAGAGCAGCAGTAAGAGGGGAGCGTCTTATAAACTTACCTAATATATATGTTTTTGAGTGTTTAAACCAAAGTAATGGACGATGCGCCAGATAAGCGGCGATATTTTGTTTTAATGTATCTGCTGATGCAAAGCGTTGCTGTGGTAGTGGCGCCAGTGATTTATTGATGATTTCTTGAAGCTCTGTACTAATAGGTTGTATAAGTAGTTTTTCTAAAATACGCCCGAGGCTATAGATATCAGCTTGGGTTGTTAAGCTTTCACCAGCCAGTTGCTCTGGGCTTGCAAACTCGTGACTAAGCGCTTTTATATATGCGTTATGTAATGGTATTTCATGATTCATGGAACTGGAACGCGCAACCCCAAAATCAACAAGTTTAGGTTCACCATTGTTATCTACTAGGATATTTGAAGGCTTTAAATCTGCATGGATCACCCTATTTTGGTGAGCATACTCAACGGCATCACATACTTTTTGAAATACCTCTAACCTTGCTTTTTGCGAAAGGTTTTTTGCGTAGTTAATTAATGTATCACCGGCTATATATTGAATGATGATGTAAGTGCCAATACTGCATTTACCGACATCTAATACGCTAGCTATATTGGGATGTGATAATTTGGCAAGATATTGCGCTTCTTGTAAAACATGTTTTTGTCCATGTAATTGTACAATGGATGGATAAAATAACTTAATCGCTACCTTTTGATTTAACTGGCCATCATTTCTAGTCGCCAAGTAAACTGCACCCATTCCCCCATAGCCAATTAATTGCTCTAACCTAAAGTGACTTATTTCGCCGCCTTGCAGTTGTAAAAGCTGATGATCATTAGTAAGTAAATTTAATTGGCCATGTAATAAGTCATTAAACAATGAGCTTTGATCATTACTTGTATGTGCATTTATTAATTGCTTCACTTCAATGATGAATTGTTCATCAGATAGTTGTAATTGCAGCAATCCTGAGGTTAAGTTGTTGGCATGGTGTGTAAGTAAGTGTTCAAAACACGAAAGCGCGTCTTTAAATTGATTCATTAATTATCTTAATTTGTTTGAATACGCACTTTTATAAACGCTTTAGCAGCATCTAATTCGCGATAAATAGTAGCAAGTGAGACCTTGAATTGTTTAGCTAGCACTTTAGTATCTAGGCCCAAAAAGTAATGTTGAGAGAATATTTGAGCTTTTTGCGGATGATTTTTTTCTAGATGATTTAGGGCGCTATCTAATGCTAAAAAATCCTCTTGGTGTTTTAGTTGATCGTTTTGTTGCTGGATTTTTTCTGCGTTAGGAGTGCGTTTGAGAGTTTGAAACTTGCGAATTTCATCGCGTAAAATATTACGGATAAATACACTTAAATAAGTATTAAATTGTGTTTGGTGATTAATGCTTTGTTGTGGCGGGATTAATTCAATAAGTGACTGATGTAGTAGCGATCCAGTATGCGGTAAGTGCTGCAATACATAGGTTGAATCGATTTCATTACGGTAACCTTCTAAATGTACATGACAAACTTGTTTCAGGTGGTAGTAAAGCCGAGCTTTAAGTTCATCAGCACTTTGCGGGCAACCATTTTGCCAGCCATTGATTAGATCTTCTAATGATGCCTGCATCGATCTTCCTTATTTCGATATTTCAATTAATAAGGTACATTTGCGGGACTTTAATTACAAGTGTTAACTTAATGTTCGTTAATCAATTCTCTCAGCTGTGAGGGAGTCGTCCCAGTCCAGCGTTTAAATGCGCGGCGAAAGTTAGTTAAGTCGCTAAAGTTAAGTTCGCCTGCTAGGGTTTCGTTACTTTGCGCTAAAGTGGCGATATTAAACACCGCGGTTTGGCGATTGATACAATCTTGCAAGGCGCTAAAACGAGTATGATGTTGTTTTAGTTTTCGCTTAAAAGTGGCGGGGCTCATAGCGAAATGCTGGGCAACTGTTTCGAGGTTTTGTTGTGGTTGAGCACTAATATGATTACGCACTAATTGCAGCCAAGGCGCAGCGGGTAAAGGGTGCTGCTTTATGGTTGCTAATGATTGCTGCAGCAGGCTCGGACAGCTATCTATTAAGTGTTTGTTATAAAGTTCATCACTAATACTGACCATAAATAATTGTTGTGAAAACTTGCAGTTGGCTTGTAGGTTAGTTTGATATTGCTCTATGTGTGAGGGCTGCGCATAGGGAAACGAAAAACATAAATCACTGTTATTACCTATTCGCCATTTACATGTTGCAGCGATAAAACTGGCAAATAATTCGCAGCAAAATTGTTCTACGGCTGCATTTATTGCCCCGAAGCTGAGGTTGATAATGAAGTAATGTCGGCCTTGATGGTATTTATGTTCGGCATTAAATAAGTTAAAGCCATGCAAAGGAGTGCGTGTGAGTAGTTTTTGCAGTGTGCGTAAACTTTCTGCTTGAGAAAATGCGCTATATAACGGATTGTGATTAAGTAGTTTTCGCCCTAGTAAAAAACTGAGTTGGTGTTGATTATCAAATTGACGACAGTTTTCTTGTAATCGATAAAATTGCTCAACACTGATCGAAGCCGTTCCAGCTGCAAAATCTTGATAAAATAATCGAGTTCCTTTGAGTAACTTATCAGGGTGTACCCCTCGGTGTTTGGCTAAATCAACTAATTGCGCTGCCCATGACTGTAAACCTTGATAAGGAGAGTCGATATAACTGCTGTTACTAAGGCTTGCACTCACGCAGTATGTCCATGTAAGTTTTTGTTCGTTAGTAATTTTTGATGCAATTGACTGAGTAAACCAGAGGTCGAATCACGGTGCGTTGCGGCTACTAAACTGGTGTGTACTTTTTGTTTGTAGCTCACTGCTTTGTCGCTGCTATTAAACGAAAACGCTTCTAAAGCACTGACTAACGATACGCTTAGCTGCTCTGCGACAGCGAGTTCGGTATTGGGCAACATGACAATAAAGCAATCACTGGCGTAACGGCAGACTAAATCTTGTTCACGTACATTCAAGGTGATCACTTGAGCAAACTCTTGTAACAGCTTATCGCCTTCTGCATCACCAAATTGACGATTAAACCGATCAAACTGAGCAATATCTAACATCAGTAATGAAAATCCATGCAGGCTATGGTGGAGCAAATTTAGCTCGCGGCTGATCTGGCTTTTCATATAATCGGCGCTAGCTAGTCCGCTGATAGCATCACTGAGTTGATGCTCTCGATAAAAGCGCTCGCGATTACGTAATTGTTGATTAATGGTCATTTGCTCTTGGTGCCAATGATACAAAGCCATGGTCATTAAAATCATCCCAAATGGTGCAGGAATGGATTCAATAGTACTGAGCCATGCTTGTTCATTGCTGTAATATACAAATTCATCAATAAAATCGAGGGTCATCGATAGATTCATAATCGCAAGGCCTGAGAATAATAAGTTAGTTACTCGTCCCTTTGGCCTACTTAATAGAATAAAAAAGATCCACAGCAGGGTCATGGCAGTAATACCGCCTTCGCCACCTACATCAAACCAATCGATCTGGCTATGGCCTTTATAGTGACCGTAGCTAAGTGTCAGGGTTAATACGCTGGTTAACATCACCACTAAGATAAGCAGTAATGAGCGATGTAATTTTAAAAACGATAAATTCATTGTCAGCTCAATAGGTATATTTGATAGGCAGAATAAGCAAACAGCTTAAACACCACTAGGGTCAGATTAGCTCACAGTGATGACATATTTTTTACGTTGGCAACTTTTCAAACGGATTATTGTTGATTTTTGAATTAAAAAACCATAAAAACAGGGGGTCAAATCAGCTCATTTTGCCGTATTTAACTACTTAAAATGCCCTTACAATGGCTAATTATCAAGGACGTAACGGGTACTGACATATTTCTTTCATGATTGCCCCTTAGGGTGTTGCTGCGAGCCAAGCATGGCCAAGTAAACAATCAAAATCATTAGCAGCAACCAAGAGAACAATTATGAACCCTTTTATCAAATCGAGTATTGCATTAGCGTGTTGTGGTATTTTATATGCGACCCCAGCCTTAGCGGATGGTCGTGTGCAAGGTCGCATCACTGATGCCAGCCAAAGTGTGTATTTTGGCGGCGCGAAAGTATCGGTTAAAGAGTTAAACTTAAATACGGTAAGTAACCGCGATGGTTCTTTTTCATTTAATAAGTTGCCAGCGGGTGATTACACCCTAGTGGTTGATTACATTGGTGCCCCCTCGGTAGAACAAAAAATTACGGTGGTTGATTCACAAGTTTTTACACAACAAATTATAATTGGTGAGCAACAAGAAGCCATCGACAATATCATTGTTTATGGCCAAAGTGCTGGCCAAGCAGGCGCAATTAACCGCCAAAAAAACGCAACTAATTTAAAATCGGTAGTCAGTGCAGACTCGATTGGCCAGTTCCCTGATCAAAACGCAGCAGAAGCATTACAGCGTTTACCGGGTATTTTTATCGCTCGCGACCAAGGTGAAGGGCGATTTGTTGGTATTCGCGGTATTGATCCAAATTTAAACAACGTTACGGTTAATGGCTTAAATGTGCCGTCGCCTGAGGCCGGTGTTCGCTCTGTGGCGATGGATGTATTGCCAAGTGAACTAATTCAAAGTTTAGAAGTAAGTAAAACTGTTACCCCAGACATGGATGCCAGTGCTATTGGTGGCTCTATCGAAGTAAAAAGCTTAAGTGCCTTTGATAAAGCAGGTGAAAGCTATAGTTTTACTGCACAGGGCTCATATAACGAATTAGAGTCAAAAACTAGCCCGAAGCTTTCAGGTAGTTACACTAATGTTTATGAGCTTGATGGTGGTCTTGATCTAGGTGTAGCAACAGCTATTTCGTGGTTTAAGCGTGATTTTGGTTCACGTAATATGGAGACCGACGGTGGTTGGAGTGAATTTGATGTTGAAGATGCAGCAACTGGCGACAAGGTCTCATTATTTGGCGCTGAAGAAATTGAGCAACGCCAGTATCAAATTACCCGTGAGCGTTTAGGTGCAGCACTTAATTTAGATTTACACAGCGGCGCCACTGATAAATATTATTTACGCACACTATATAGTGACTTTTCTGATGATGAGTATCGCCAACGTAATGAGTATAAGTTTAGCGATGGCAAACTATTAGATAGCAACGAGAGCGGTGCAAACTTTAGTGGTGCAGAAATGGACCGCGATACCAAAGACCGTTATGAAGAACAAAGTATTCTTTCACTGGTACTTGGTGGTGAAAATCAATTAGATAATTGGTTTGTTGAATATAATGTTGGTTATTCTAAATCAGAAGAAAAAGAGCCAAACCGCTTAGATGTGACCTTTGCTGGTAAAGATATTGATATGGGCTACATTGCGCGCGTTGATACTCCATTATTAAGCCAATCGACTAATGCCCACGATTTAAGCCTGTTTGAGATGGATAAAATTGAAGCGGCCAATAACCTTAGTGAAGACGAAGAGCTTAGCTTTAAACTCGACTTCAGCCGTGATTTTGTGTGGCAAAATAATAATGGTGAATTTAAGTTTGGTTTTAAACATCAAAATCGCGAAAAGCGTAATGATGTAAAGGTTGCTATTTATGATGGCGACTTTTTAGATGCTCTTGGTAGCGACTTTGCCGCGCCTGCACCTGACTTTGATTTGGGAAGTTTTGGACCGGGCCTTGATCGCGGCGCGATTCAAGCCTTTGTGAGAAAAAATAAAGAGGCGTTTGCTTTCAATAGTAATGAGTCACAAGTTGAATCTGATGGTCAAAGTTATGTAAGTAATGAAGATATTACCGCCGCTTATGCGATGGTTAGCATGGATATTGATAAGTTACATGTTGTCGCGGGCGTGCGTTATGAAGGTACTAAGTTTGAAACGCAAGGTAACCAAGTTGACTTAGTAGTCGATAAAGTAAGTGATACAGAAACTGTTACCACAACGCCTTGGCAAGTAAGTAAAGATTATGACTACTTTTTACCAAGCTTAAATTTACGCTATAGCATCAGCGATAAACTAGTTACCCGTTTTGCTTACACCAATACCATCGCGCGGCCAACCTTTAGCGATTCGGCCGCTTACCAATTAATTGAAACTGAAACAGTTGAAGATGAAGGTGTAATGGTTACAGAGCGTAAAGCTGAAGTTGGTAATCCAGCTCTCGACCCTTATGAATCAATGAACTTAGACGCATCAATCGAATATTATCCTGGTTCCATTGGGGTGTTATCTGCTGGTGTTTTCTATAAAGACATCGACAACTTTATTATTCAACAAGAAGTACAAGATAACGGTGATTGGGATGGTTTTGACGAAGTAGTGCAAATGGTTAATGGCGGTAAAGCGTCATTAACGGGGATCGAGCTAAACTGGAACAAAACCTTTAAATCAGGATTTGTGCTTGGTGCAAACGGAACCTTTATTGATGCGGATGAAAAATTACCAAATCAAGCAGACACAGTGGCAAATATCATTGTGGGCTTTGAAAATCATGCTATTAGCACTCGTTTAAGCGCATCATATAAGAGTGAGAGTTTCCAGTTTGATGATGCTGATATGGCGGTTTATGAAGATAGCCACATGCAATTGGATTTCAGCAGTAAATATTACTTAAACGATAATATGAACGTGTATTTCAATGCCACCAACCTAACAGATGAGCCAATGTACTTGTATCACGGCGAAAAACGTTACAACTACCAGTACGAATCTTACGGTCGTACATTTGAGCTAGGTTTTACGTTTTCTTCTTTGTAAGGTGAACATATGAGCCTGCTTAACAGTAGGCTCATTGTTGAGGATATTATGATTAATAAAACTATTTTGTATATTGCACTAAGCGCTTGTTTAGCAACGGTTGGTTGCACAGCTCAAAGTAACAAACAAAGCAGTACTGACGTCGCAAGTACCAGTAAAAAAGCCTCCGACAAGATTGAGTTTTTAGCTTTTGGTGATGGTGGTTATCATGTTGACTATCCAAAAACTAAACACATAACCAACCCTAAAAACAAGCAACAGTTTATAGCCGCAGAGCTTGCTGATTGGTTAGAGGATTATCGCCCTCGCGATGAATTTGACCATGCACCAATATATATTTATCCAGGCACTGAGATTGCTACAGAGCAAGGGGGCGCTCAGGCTGTGGGGATCGCAATGGCAAAATTGTGTGAAACAAAAGCGTGCCAATTTGCTATTCAGCTCGGTGATAACGTATACCCTGATGGTGCCGATGCTAATGATGGTAAAGACGACCAAAAACGTTTACACGACTTAGTGTATGCGCCGCTTGAGCCATTATTTAAAGCTGAGCCTAATTTAGTGGTGTATTCCGCATTAGGTAATCATGATTGGAAAAGCTCGCGCAAAGGCGTAGCGGTACAAACGCAATGGATGGCAGAGCAAGCGAACTTTTACCTAGACGAAAAAGGCTACTATAGCTACAAAATGGGGGAGCCGGGTAACGATGTAGAATTTTTTGTGCTCGATACTAATATGTTACTGGCAGGGCAAAGTTATTATGATGTGCCGCTAAACCCAGATGGCAGTGAAGCCGATGAGCAACAAGCAATACGTGATGGCCGCGCAGATCTTGAAGTACATGACCCCCATGAAGGGCCACAAAACGATGAAGACCTAGCTCAGCTTATATGGCTTGAACAAGGCATTGCAAACTCGACTGCTAAATGGAAACTGGTTTATGGGCATCATATTTTATGGTCAATTGGGGGCACTAAATATAGTGAAGGCCACGTACTGCGTAAATTACTAATGCCAACTCTTTGCAAATATGCAGATGGTTATATTGCCGGCCACGAGCATGACTTAGAGTTACTAACCGATGATTGCTCAAAGTTTGATACCGGTAATAGCGTTGGCAAATTGCCGCTGATCATTTCTGGCGCTGCGTCTAAAATGCGTGGTAAACATACCCCGTTTGCACAGTTTCAAGAACGCCAATATCCTGAATATGATTTGCTTTGGTCAAAAAGCTTTGTATGGGGGTTTAGCCACATCAGTCTGGATAATCAAGCCAATAAGCTTGATGTGAGCTTTTATACCACGCCACGAGATTTAACGGGCAGTATTATTGATGAAGGTAGTTTTAGTTTTTCTAAACGCACTCGATAAACTTATATTTTGCATAAAAGCCAGTGTAACTACGCTGGTTTTTTGTTGTTTTAATGTGTTAAATTGTGCATTTTTTTGCATGTTTGTACATTTATTTACGGTTGCGTAAATATTTGTAAGTGGAGGTAATGCTTTGTAAATCATGGAATTATTGCTTTTGTTAATGGTCAAATTCAAACTATTAACAATAAGGAATTGATTACATGCGTGGCCCGTTATTTAAAACTGCACTAACAACCTCTTTACTTGCAACCCTAACTGCGTGCTCTGGCGATGACTCAAGCTCGAGTAAAAGTGGTTATATCCAATTATACAATGGCTCTTATAATAGCCCGTACACCCGTTTATTTATCGAAGATGCTGAACGCTCAGGCACTGATTTTGGTGGCGTTACCACTCGTCATAATTACAGTGCTAATAACTATGATGTGAGCTTTAAGTACCTTGATGCAAACGACAGTTATATAACGATCAGTGAAAAAGCAGTTTCGGTAAAAGACGACATGACCCAATTATGGGTGATGAATGGCGATTTTTCAGAGCCAACATTCAGTGAGTTAAGTTTACCAACCGGCAGTGATGAAGGGGCTATTAATTTAGGCTTCTTTAATATTGCCGGAGAAAATATTAGTTTTGATGTGTATTTAGCAAATGATGATGGCTTATTTGAAACCGCTGAGTTAATTGCATCACCACGGTATTTAAACGAACTGGCACTGCAAAGCTTTGATGAAGGATATTACACACTGTATTTAACTCAAAGCGGCAGTACTGATGTGCTATTTGAGTCTGCTTCGATTTACCTAAATGATGATGCCAGTTATGTTGCGATGATCAGATCAAGTTACGCCACTGAAGAACATGGTATTACGCTAGATCTCGTTACTTCAAGCAATACCGTAACCACGCTCAAACATCAAAATGCCCAAGGGCAATTGCGTTTTATCAATACTATTGATGATTACCCGCAAACTAGCTTTAGTGCAACGCGGGGGAGCGCAAGCAGCACTTCGCAAGTAACCGCTAATGACAGCTACTCAAACTACATTGAGCTTGCTCCAAACAGTTACAGTATTGCTATGTTAGATGAACAAGGAAATGCAATTGTTGATAACTTTTTACTAACCCTTGAGCGCGAGCAAAGTAATGTTGGTGTTTTTTATAAAGATAAAGATTACGGCCCGCGAATGATGACAGTAAAAGAAACCTTAACGCCAAGTAGCTACAGTCATAAGGTGACAGTCGTTAACTTAATTGATAGTTACGCGGGGCAAAATATTACTGACGTTGATGTGGTATTTACCCTCAATGGTGAAACCGTAGATGATGCTAAAAATATTATTGATGGCATCGATCAGTATGATCAAGAAGATCAGGTTGTCGATAATGAAATTTACACCACTTATGTGCTTTATGAAGATAATGGCCAGCAAATTGTACTCATGCAACAAGGCGATATGGACTTTAGCCAAGAAGGTAACTACATATTAATTCTTGAGCATGATGAAACAACCAGCACTGGCTATAAAATGACGCTAGAGCGAACGGTTACTGATTCGGTAGAGTAATCTTACTTTAATTTCAGCCTCGTAATAGCGAGGCTGAGATTTTTGGGTATATTTTCAATACACTTTACGTTATAAGGGAATATTAAAAGCAGTCAAGGATTGAAAAATGGACGATGTTTTAGGGCTCATAGTCATTTTATCGTTAGTTGTAGTCGCAGGCTCTATTGCCGGTTTTATTGCTTTAACGCAAATAAGTACGTTAAAGCAAGATATTGCGATGTTAAAAAAACAACTGCGTGGAGTCATGGTAGACAATACCGGGCAGCATCAAGTGTCGCTAGACATTGCTGCTAATATAACTGAGCCGCAAGTAGATCATCCGTTTACGCTAGAACAATCATCCCAAGCTGAGGCAACTTTACATCAGCAACCATCGGTAAAAAAATACGTAAACACCGCACCGACTATAATAACAACTTCTCGCCCGAAACAAGCTTCTCCCTCAGTTATTGATATTTTCTTTAGTAAATTAAAAACACAGTTCCAAGAAAATTGGATGACCTGGATTGGCGGCGTCGCGCTGGCCTTTGGTGGTATATTTTTAGCAAAATACAGTCTTGATGCCGGCTTATTATCACCAAGCTTACGACTCACCTTAGGGGGCTTATTTGGTGTCGCATTAATTGCCGGTGCCGAGTATTTACATAGAAAAGGTATTGTCTTCGAAGGCTTTAATAATTACGTGCCTGCAGCACTTGCAGGTGGCGGGTTTATTAGCTGCTTTGCATTAACGTTATTAGCTTATTCAAGCTATGCCATGTTAAGCCCAACAGTGGCGTTTGTGATGCTGGCAGTAATTGCACTGGCCGCAAGCTCTATGGCGCTGCGTTTAGGGCCTTTATTGGCCGTGCTTGGCATAGTTGGCGCTTACAGCGTGCCGATTTGGGTTAATACTGGCAGTGGTAATTTAGCTGCTTTACTGATGTACATTGGCTTTATCACTTTTGCTGCGGTATTAGTGGCGCAAAAGGTAAAACGTAATTGGCTGTGGTATTTACTATGGGCTGGGCATATTGGCTGGTATTGGGTGGCACTGAGTGTAATCAATACGCAGCAATATTGGATTGTTGGTGGTTTTGCACTGCTCTCTATTATTGGTTTAATTGCCATAGCTCGATTAGGTTTAACTTTGCGTTTATTAGAATATCGCCCACATAGTTTACAGCGATTATTAAAATTACAGCCGGATCATCCGTTATTGTTAGCGATAGTAATTCCTTTATTGCTGGCGATAATGACAGAGGCGGTGAGCTTACAATGGCAAATAGTGATGGTGTGTTTAATCGTCATGCTGTTATTTTTAGTGCTGCAAAATAGTCGTTGGGATCTTTGGCAAGGTGTGGCGTTAGTGGTTGCGATGTTATTAGTCCTTAGCCAACAACGTTATAGTGTCGATAGCAATGATCATTTGTTTGTATTTAGGGAAATGTATGGCGTAGGGTTATTACTCGCGGTTGGGCTTTGTCTATACGGGCTTTATTTTGGCGCGCGTTACTATAAACGTTTAACGTTTCATTTAGTGGCTGCGTTTAGTGTGTTTACCTTGATTGCAACGCTCTATACCATAACACCCGAGCAAGGCTTAGGCGTTGCGTATCCGCTATGGACTGTATTGTTGCTAGTAACTAGTGGTGTATTAATTAAACGCGCACAAACAGCTCACACTCAATGGCAGCAGTTTAGTTATTGGGTTGGCGCTAATGCTAATATAACTCTTTGTTTAACTATGTTATTAGCCGATAGCGGGTTAACTCTCGCACTGGCTGCTCAAGTGTTGGTTATTAGCTATCTGGTGAAACGCCATGATGTGCCTATGCCGCATTGGCCTATTAAAGTGCTGGTGGCTGTGGTGCTGGCAAGGCTAACCTTTGCACCGTGGACGGCACATTATTTTGATCTAACCATATTTTCAATGCATTGGAGCGCAATTGTGTATCCATCAGCGGTTGGGTTATTTTGGTTTGCCGCAAAACAGTGGCAACAAACAGATATGAAAATTTGGCTCGAAGGGGCTGCATTACATTGCTTAGCATTATTTATCACCACCGAGACCAGCTATCAACTAGTCGGGCATTATCCACAGCTTACTTCTTTAAGCTTTTATGAGCAGGTATTACTCAGTTGTAATTGGTTAGCACTTGGCTGCGTTTATTTGCATCGGTCACACAGCGCAGGGCAACTGGGTAAACTTTATCGCATTGCAGGGCTTGCACTTGCGGGACTCGCTGGCTTGTTGTTGATAAGTACAGCATTATATGAAAATCCACTATTTATACGCCTTTACGTTGGTGAAATGCCATTATTTAATTGGCTGTTATTAACCTGGCTCGTACCAAGTATTCTTGCACTGTGGTTGGCTAAATTAGTTAAACCACTTAATGCTAAGTTTAGCCAAATAGTACTGGGTGTATCAGGGTTATTAGCAGTGTTAGCTATTAACACATTGATCCGCCAATATTGGCAAGGCGGGTTCATTTATCTTGATAAAGCGACCAGTGACGCCGAGCTATACAGCTATTCGATCATTTGGTTATTGCTTGGCGCGTTGGTGGTCATTACCGGGCATTTAAAACAACAGTTGCTACTACAAAAAGTCGGCTTAGGCATTCTCGGCGCGGTTATCGTGAAGGTATTCTTAATTGATATGGCAAGCCTAACCGGCTTGCTCAAAGCTGTATCATTTATTGGTTTAGGCCTGTCGCTCGTTGGCCTAAGCTGGCTGTTTCAAAAGCTCAGGAGTAAAGCACCAGCGGGGTAATTTAACTCAAGCAGTACACCCAATAAGATTGTTGGGTGTACTTAGTTATGTTGTTTAACGCCAATCTGTTCTAATCTTTTGCCTAGCGCCTTTCCCTTCACGTACTATGGTTTAGCAGTGCTTTTAATTTCCCTGGCTTGATTGGTTTAGACAAATAATGAATATCAGCGGCTTTAGTCGCTTGTTTTAGCTCTACGTCGCGTACTGCGGTGATTAAAATTGCCGGCACATTGGTTTGCCAAATTTCCCGCAGGGCTTTAATTAATGTAATACCATCGTGTTCATGGCCTAACTGATAATCCATTAATATTACATCCGGTGCGCTGTGTTCATTTGCGTATGCGAGTACGCCTTCAACTTGATCAAACAACTGATAATTAGCTTGCCACTTTTGTAATAAACTGGCCATGGCGTTTAGGTTTTCAGGGTCGTCATCAACGGCAACGATATTCATTGCAGAGCGCTCTTCAAACAAGCTATTGGTAACGTGTTTTTGCTGAACAAATTGGCTTTCGCCATAAGGGACTTCAATACTAAAGCAGCTACCTCTTTGCGGGGTTGAGCGCACATCTAAGCGAATCGACAGTAAATCTACCATACGCTTTACTACGCTAAGGCCAAGGCCAACGCCTTTATTGTCAGAGGCCTCTACGCGGTAGAAGTCGTTAAATATTTTTGCTTGCTCTACCTCGCTAATGCCAGGGCCGGTGTCCCACACTTCAATGCGCAGGTGATGTTTGCGTTTACGACAGGCTACTAATACTTTGCCCGTATTGGTGTATTTAACTGCATTTGATACTAAGTTCTGCACAATTCGCCGTAGATAGGTGATATCACTGTGGACAATATGCTGTCCGCTGCGCACTGTGAGCTTGAGGCCTTTTTCGCTTGTTAAAATGGCGTATTCATTGCGCAGTGGTGCGAGGATATCATCAATACTAAAATGGCGAGGGGTGGGGGTCATCGCACCTTGTTCAAGTTTGGCAATTTCTAATAGGGCTGACATTAAATGCACTGTTGAATCGAGGCTGGCACCGAGCTTTTCGAAGTTATTGATATTATTATCAGCGAGGGATTTTTCATCTATCGCAGCAAGGTATAAACGGGCGGCGTTGAGCGGTTGCAAAATATCGTGACTTGCTAAAGCTAAAAAGCGGGTTTTACTGTCATTGGCTTGCTCTGCTTCTCGTTTTGCTAAAGTGAGTGCTTGCTCTGTTTGTACGCGGCTTTCTATTTGTGCTTCGAGATCTTTATTGATAGTTCGAATTTCTTGGGTACGCGCTTCAATACGATTTTCCAAATCCATATTCACTTCTTCAAGTGCATTTTGTGTGGCAATGTGAGTGGTAATATCTGAAAAGCTAGTAACAAAGCCGCCATCAGGCAGTGGGTTACCGATCATTTCGTACACTAGGCCGTTACGACGGTGACGGATAAAGTGATGCGAACTACCATTTTTTAAATGTTGCACGCGCTTTTCTACTTGGCGTTCTATTTCACCAGGGCCACATTCGCCGCGCTCGGCATTGTAACGAATAATTTGCTCAATCGGTTGTCCTACTTCTAAAAATCCTGTTGGGTAATTAAACATTTCTGCGTAGCGCTTATTCCACGCAACAAGATTAAGCTCTTTATCAACAACTGAAATACCATGACTGAGATTCTCTAAAGAGGTGAACAACAGGTTTTGGTTAAACTGTAGTGCTTGCGTTGTTTCATCAAAAAAGTTAACCACTTCTTCAAATGCCATACGCTTGCCCGATGCTACCGTGTGGATCAAAGCTTGCGCTGAAGAGGCGCCTAATACACCAGTCAAGGCGCGTTCGCAGTAAGCTATAAACTCAGGGTCGGGGTGAGTGTTATTGTCTCCGAGTTGGTGAGTTAGTGAAAAATGCGTCAATACTTGTTGGCTACGCTGGACTCCTAAAAAGGTTTGTAACAGTACTTTAAAATCGTATACCGTGGCTTTCACGTTTTTGTTTAAACGTCTTGCAAGTACTGCTTGCTCCTTGGGATTAACGAATGCTGCAGCTTGAATTTTATCAATTAACCGCTCATCAGCTCCCAGTGAAAAACTAATATAACAGCCAATATTGGCAAATAAAGCGATCAGTGTGCCGCGGGTAATAAGGGTTTGTTGTAGTTCGGTGTCAAGTGTATTACCTGCATCTAAAATAGGTAACATTAAAAATAATATCCAACAAATCAACCCCGCTAATAAACCAGCATAAACACCGTAGGCATGGCCTTTGCGCCAGTATAGGCCGCCCACAATGGCCGGTAATAATTGCGTTACTAAAGAAAATGCCACTAATCCCATGCTGGCAAGTGCTTTGCCGTGACCAAACCATTGCTGATAAAAATACGATAAGATCAAAATACCGGCGATGGTAAAACGTCTTACCAGTAATATTTGTGGCTTATAACTGCTGGTGATCAGGTTGCGTTTGAATTTACGTCGCAGCATCAGCGGTAATACCACATCATTTGAGATCATAGTACTTAGGGTCAAAGTGGCAACCACAATCATCGCAGTCGCCGCAGATATTCCGCCAATAAACACAAACGTGGTAAGCAATGCATTGTCATTCATTAATGGCAGTGCCAATACAAAACTATCAGGAGAGAAGCTATTGCCGATCTGTGGATGAATAGCTGCGGTGGCTATTGGTAAAATCATTGCTGCCGTCAGCAGTAAATACAGTGGAAATGCCCAACGAGCGGTAAATAGGTGACGTTTGTCTTGGTTATCAACCACAGTAACGTGAAATTGTCGTGGCAAACAGATGATTGCAGCAGCGGCCATCAGTGATTGGCCAATAAAGTTAAAGCTTAAAAAGTTAAAATTATTCCAATGTTGCCATAAAGATTCTTTTATTTGTCCTTCATTAGCAGTGGGTAAATTATACAAAGTGTACACCGCCAAAGCCGCCACTGCTACTAATGCCAGTAGTTTTATCATTGATTCAAATGCGACTGCGAGCATTAATCCTGAACGGTATTCGGTTACATCAACTTTACGGGTGCCAAAAAATATTGCGAACATTGCCATGATCAGGGTGGCAGAAAGCGCGACCATTGAACCCGATATTTTATTGTCACTTTGTAGTAGTAAGAAGCTGTTGCTCAGTGCCTTTAACTGTAAGGCGATATAAGGAATAGTTGCTAGTAGCGCAATCATAGTCACCATAATGGCGGTGGTTTGACGCTTACCATAACGGGCAGAGATAAAATCGGCTATGGTGGTGATATTTTGTTTTTTACTCACTAGTACCAGTTTGCGCAAAAATCCTTGTCCGAAAAAAAACAACAGTGCAGGACCAAGTAGAATGGGTAAATAACTCCAACTGCTGGTAGCTGCAGTACCAACAGAGCCGTAATAAGTCCACGAAGTACAGTAAATACCCAGCGAAAAGGAGTAAACAAAAGGGTGATGGCTAATTCGTTTTGCCAGCGGTGTGGTTTTATCGCCCCAGTTTGCTAGCCAAAACAATATGCCAATGTACGCTAAAGCGACAAAAATTAGTGCAGCAGTCATGTTTTTATTCAATTTTTATTATGTTATTGCACACCATACCAGAAGTTTTCACTATTTTGAGCTGTCAATTTTTGTGAGTATTCTGAAAATAAACATATTTATTTGATATATATGAGAAATTTAATGTTTTATTGATGTATTAGACTAATGTCGCAAGTGTGCAATATAACCTGGATGAATAGTTAAAATCACCGAGTGGAAAGACTTAACATTATGATAGAAAACGTTTTTTACTTTTTTGTAACAAGCGCTTCAGTACAGTTTACGTAAACGTTAACTTGTTGTTACGACTATGGTCTCAATTCAATATTGTTCAGGCATTGCTAAGTTTATAGCCGAGAATAAATCGAACACATCACTTTTTACAGATGTTAAAGAGGAAATAAAAAATGGCTTTTAAAGATGAAGAACAAGCAAAAGCTTATTGGGCGGAAAACATTTCACTGCTGTTTAAATTATTAGCAGTTTGGTTTGTCGTGTCGTTTGGCTTTGGCATATTACTGGTTGATGTACTTAATGAAGTGCGTTTCTTTGGGTTTAAACTTGGCTTCTGGTTCTCCCAGCAAGGCGCGATTTACACCTTTGTGGCTTTGATTTTTGTGTACGTTTTCAAAATGAATACGTTAGATAAAAAATACGGCGTAGACGAATAGGAGCTAAGCAATGGATGTTCAAACACTCACGTTTATAATTGTCGGGTTGAGCTTCGCGCTTTATATCGGCATTGCAATTTGGGCCCGAGCAGGCTCAACAAAAGAGTTTTATGTAGCAGGTGGTGGTGTTCCGCCTCTGGCTAATGGTATGGCAACAGCCGCTGACTGGATGAGTGCTGCGTCATTTATCTCAATGGCGGGTATCATCTCTTTTGCAGGGTATGATGGCGGCGTTTACTTAATGGGGTGGACCGGTGGTTATGTACTACTTGCTATGTGTTTAGCACCTTACTTACGTAAATTCGGCAAGTTTACTGTGCCAGACTTTATCGGCGACCGTTACTATTCACGCACCGCGCGTTTAGTGGCAATCTTATGTGCCATCTTCATTTGTTTTACGTACATTGCAGGGCAAATGCGTGGTGTAGGCGTTGTATTCTCACGTTTCTTAGAAGTTGAAATTGAAACTGGCGTTTACATTGGTATGGTTATTGTCTTCTTCTATGCGGTACTCGGTGGTATGAAGGGCATTACTTATACCCAAGTAGCACAGTACTGTGTACTGGTATTTGCTTACCTTGTTCCTGCCATCTTTATCTCTATGATGATGACGGGTCACTTCTTCCCACAAACAGGCTTTGGCGCGACATTAATTGGCAGCGATGGTGTATACGTACTTGATAAACTGGACGGTTTAAGTGCTGAACTTGGCTTTGCACAATACACTGAAGGCTCTAAGAGCATGATTGATGTGTTTGCTATTACTGGTGCCTTAATGGTTGGTACTGCCGGTCTTCCTCATGTAATCGTACGCTTTTTCACTGTACCTCGCGTTAAAGATACGCGTATTTCAGCGGCATGGACTTTAGTATTCATTGCGATAGTTTACACAACAGCACCAGCGGTTGCAGCATTTGCCCGTGTTAACATGATTGATACCATAAATGGTAAAGACGGAAGTGGTACTGAATACGCTGAAGCACCAGTATGGGTAAAAAATTGGGAAAGAACGGGCTTAATCACTTTTAATGATAAAAACGGTGATGGCAAAATGTTCTACACAGCAGGTAAAATTGATGATCCAAACAGCGCTAACGAAGTTAACGTTGACCGCGACATCATGGTACTTGCTAACCCTGAAATTGCTAACTTACCAGCATGGGTCGTGGCACTTGTGGCCGCCGGTGGTATTGCTGCTGCATTATCAACAACAGCAGGGTTACTGTTAGTTATTTCGACTTCGGTATCGCATGATTTACTTAAGCGGACCTTAAAACCAGACATTAGCGATAAACAAGAGTTACTCGCAGCGAGGTTGGCAGCCATGGTTGCGATTGTTATCTCCGCTTACTTTGGTATTAATCCACCTGGATTCGTGGCGTCGGTGGTGGCATTTGCATTCGGCTTGGCCGCAGCAAGTTTCTTCCCGGCGATCATTATGGGTATCTTCTCTAAGAAGATGAATAAAGAAGGTGCGGTTCTAGGTATGGTTACAGGTATTACCTTTACTGCGGCATATATCATCTTCTTCAAGTTCATCAGCCCAGAACTAAATAGCCCTGAGCATTGGTTCTTAGGTATTTCACCAGAAGGTATTGGTCTAGTTGGTATGCTTATTAACTTTGCAGTTGCTGCAATCGTGGTTAAGTTTACCGCTGATACACCGCTTGAAATTCAAGAAATGGTTGAAGGCATTCGTAATCCTAAAGGGTCTAGTGAAGCTCACGCTCACTAACAACGCTGATACTCTATTAATTAATATTGATAGATCCAAAAGCCCGACTTAAGTCGGGCTTTTTATTTACCGTTGATAGCAGTACAGTGATCGTACGATTGTTTTTTGCGAGTAGACAAATGAATAATGAGCAACAGGAAGTCGCCCAGTTTGTGCTAGCACAAATGCCATTTAGCGACCTTGATAGCAGCGCAACAGATTACTTTGTAAAACATCTCGATGTTATTTATCTAACCCGTGAAAACCAAACGCAATGGCTGCAATCAGCCTCACCTAAGCTGTTTTTAATTCGCTCTGGTTTGTATGACTTAGTGGATGCAAAAGGCGATGTGATCACTCGTTTAGCACAAGGCGATTATTTTGGCTTTCCTTCACTGCTGACCGGCGAGGCAATTCAAAACCGTTTAGAAGTGCAAAAAGAGGGCATAGTTTATATGCTCAACCAAGATGCTTTCGACTACTTACGCCGTGAATATAAAACGTTTGAGCAGTATTTTGTTCGCGCGCATGCAAATCGGCTGCTTTCTTCACATTATAAAAGCCAAAACGATAGTTGGTCTGAACGTAAGATATCTGAACTGATGTCACGTAAAGCGGTCACTTTGTCGCCTGATGCAAGTATTCGCCAAGCAGCTAAAAAAATGAAAGAGCACGGCGTTTCGTCGATTATGGTGACAGAATTTGAACGCTTGGTTGGTGTGGTTACAGATCGCGATTTACGCAACCGGGTATTAGCCGATGAAATCGATCCCAAACAAGCGGTTAGCACTATCATGAGTGTCAAACCCAAGTTTATTTTTGAAAATAACCGTGTTTTTTCAGCGCTGCATTTAATGCTCAAACATAATATTCACCATTTACCAGTGTTGGATGAACACCATAAAGCGTTGGGCATGATCACCAGCACTGACTTATTACGTCAGCAAAAGAGCGATCCCGTTCAATTGATTGGCCGTATTTATAAAGCTCATAGTGTCGCAGATTTAAAGCGTTATGCGGCAGAAGTACCTAAATTATTGCGGAGCTTTTCTCATAATATTGATGATATATCGTTGATAGGTAAATTACTCAGTGGTTTAACTGATGCGTTAACCTCACGACTAATATATTTATTCCAAGAAGAGTGCGGTGCCGCTCCTACTAGCTTTAGTTTTATTTGTTTTGGCTCTCAAGCGCGTGAAGAGCAAACCTTGCATTCTGATCAAGATAACGGCTTATTACTACCTGATGACTTAAGCGAGCAACATCAAGATTACTACCGCCGGATGGGGGAGTTTGTTTGCGAACAGTTGGTTGAGTGCGGTATTAAACGCTGCCCAGGTAATATTATGGCAAGCAGCGAATTATGCAGAATGAGTATATCGGATTGGTGTGAGCGCTTTTTTAACTGGATCAAAAGCCCGACACCTGAAGCAATGCTCAACTGTAAAATATTTTTTGATTTACGTTTTATTGAAGGCTCAACGGCACTTTACACTGCATTTTGTGAGCAACTAACCCGAATTTCTCGCAACGAATTATTTTACGCCGCAATGGCAACGGATATTAAATCGAATTCTGTGCCGATAGGGTTATTTAATCAATTCAAGTTAGAAAAAGATGCTAAGCAACATAGATACATTGATTTGAAAAAGCGTGGTGTGGTTATCATCAATGACATTGTGCGCTTGTATGCGTTAAAAGCAGGCATACGCCGAGCAAACACCCAAGAGCGCTTAGATGCATTGCTGAAACACTCATTGTTAAGTAATCACGATGTATATAATTTGAAAGACTGCTGGCGATTTTTAACTCAATTACGTTTACGTACACAAATAAATGAAGAAGGACTACCGAGTAACTGTATTAATCCAGATAGGTTAAACTCGCTAGAGCGCCATCAATTAAAAGAAGCGTTTTATTTACTCAAGCTCGCACAACAAGCTGCGGCATTTAAGTTTGCTCGTGGAAGTTTATAAATATGTGTTTTGCTATGAATAAGGTGGACAAGCTAAGTGGTTAAACGTTGGTTGAGTCGCTATTTTGCGCGTAAGCAATTACTTGCTCAAAGTGCACTAGTACAGCGCTATATAGTAATTGATTTAGAGCTGACTGGACTGGATCCAAAACTGCATGAAATCGTCTCGATTGCGTGGGTGTTGATAGAAAAGCAATGCATTAAATTGAGCCAAGCTCAGCACGCCATAAATAAAGAAGTGCTGCGCCTTGAGCAAAGTCCTGTTTATCATGGAATTGCCCAGCAAGATGTCGCTAATGGAAAAAGCTTAGCGGCTATTTTAGCTAAGCTAAGCGCTCATTTTTCGGATGCTATTTTGGTGTTTCATAATGCTACTTTAGATTGGGGATTTTTAAAGCAGGCATTTCAAGCACATAATATTGATGTGCAGCCTTTATTGATTATTGATACTTTTCAGATTGAAAAAAAGCGCCTGCACCAACAAGGCTATGAAATAGGCTTAGACGATTTAACTCTCAGTGCCTGCAGGGCGCGGTATGAGCTACCTCATTATGGTTGCCATCATGCACTTACCGATGCCATGGCTACCGCTGAATTACTGTTAGCACAATGCCATCAAATTAGCCGTGGCAATGAACTAAAGTTGGCTGAGTTGGTTTAAACCTAACGCTGATTAATTACACTCTACCGTTCTCATTATTATTAATATATATCCTAGCTGAACAACTGTTTTAATTGTTAACTATATCGCGCCGTAAGTATTAATTTTTATTCTTAAAAACAGGCTTTTATCGTAATCTTTTTAGGTACTTTATTTGCTATTGTAGAGCACTAACATTTACTTTCTCGTTTGGTTTTTATCTATGAAAAATAATTTACTGCCATCTTTAGCTGGCGTTTTAGTGAGCTTGTTCGCCGTATGGTGGTTACATGGGTTTTTATTGGTTGACCGCTGTTTAGATAGTGGTGGGGCTATTAATCATAAAACAAACTTATGCGTGGGCGCAAACGAGCAAATAATAGAACTTGCTACACCGTCAGGTATGTTAGTTATTTATGGTGTGGTGATTATGGCTTTGTCGCTATCAGTCAGTGTACTGCTGAAAAAGCTAGGTAAGCGCTAAGTTTTGAATTGAAGAGCGAACACGGCAGTTCGCTCTTAACTTTGAATGCTAACTGATAAAGCTCGCTGGCATTTTCACAGCAATTACGCTGCCTTTAACACAGATCACGTTGTTCGCTGATAGCGTGATGTCGACAATCACTTTGTTGGGTTTTACTTCAATGAAGCTACCTATTAGCTGCAGCTCTACCCCCATTGGAGTCGGCGCTAAAAAGTTAACATTTAAAGCCCCTGTAACAAAACGAAATGCAGGTTGAGTCCCCATCTCTCGCTCTGCATATCGATAAGCTATAGCAGCGGCACTGCCTGTACCATGGCAGTCAATCAGGGACGCAAGCAGCCCACCATAAACAAAGCCAGGGATTGCTGTATGGCAAGGTTGCGGCGTAAAGTGGGCGATAGTTTTATCGATATTGCCTTGATTTTGCTCATCCTGATACCAATAACTTTTTAATTGGTGACCCTGCTCATTGTTTTTGCCACAGCCATAACAATGGCTGAGCTCATCGGGGTAATAATCTTGAAAGGCTATATTGTTCATTAAAACTCCTAGTTCTAATTGGGTTATCCGATGACTCGTTGATCATCAATCACTTTGCCATCATCAGCTAAGCTGCCTAGCTCGACCAACTCAACACTGCCATTTAATTTTGTGTATTGTTTTAAGTTATCTAGCAATAATCCGGTGAGTTCCAGTTTAGTTAGCTCTGATTGGTCTTGATCGTATTCACACAATAGCTGCATTTTGTCTTGATGATCTTGTAGCTTGACCACTAAGCGCATTTTCTTTATCCCCTTAACACTGAGCCTAATTCGCTCTATTTGTTGAGGATGAACAAACATACCTTTTATTTTCGTGGTTTGATCGGCTCTACCTAACCAACCTTGAATGCGCATGTTAGTGCGACCACACGCACTTTGCCCAGGCTTGATAGCCGATAAGTCACCGGTTGCAAAACGGATTAACGGATAATCAGTATTGAAACTGGTAATAACCACTTCACCAATCTCACCATCTGCGACTGGAGTGAGGCTGCCTGGGCGCACAATTTCGACAATTAAATCTTCAGCGATAATTAACCCATCGTCAGCAATGGTTTCATAGCCAATTAAGCCTACATCGGCACTTGCGTAAGCCTGTAAGGTGTTGATACCTTGTTGTTTAAACGACTCGCGCAGTTCATGAGATAATGCCTCTCCAGTCACCAGTGCTTTTTTGAGGCTGCTAACGTCACGTTTAGTTGCCTGCGCTTTATCCAGTAATATTTTTAAAAAAGAGGGAGTGCCACAATAACCTTGCGGGTGTAAATCTTCTATTACGTCAAGTTGTTGATCTGTTTGCCCTGGGCCTGCGGGTATAACCACACAGCCACACGCACGCGCCCCTGAATCAAGAATAAAACCGCCAGGAGTCAAATGGTATGACAAACAATTTTGTACTAACTCACCTGCTCTAAACCCCGCAGCATGAAAGGCTTGGCCCATTCGCCACCAATCTTGCTGGCAATTTTCAGGGTCATAAATAGGCCCCGGTGATTGAAAAATTCGATTTATATGGCCACTTTTAGATGCGAGACCGCCAAGCGGAGGCTGTTGCTTTTGTATGTCTAAAAGGTCAGATTTTCTGGTGATCGGCAAAGTCGCTAGTTGTGAGCGAGTAGTGATATTCGTGGCATCAATGTTCGCTAATATAGCCTGATAATAGGGGCTGTTATTTTTTGCATAGGTAATAAAGTCAGCTAAACGGGACAATAAATTTTGTTCTCTGGTTTCAGAGTGTTGATGTTCATTGGCATGATAAAAATGGCTCATAATAGCTCCAGTAACATAGAAAAAGTAGAGAGATAGATAGGTTGATTACAACCAGCGTTTGCGACGTTTATATGACTTAAGATCTTTAAAGCTTTTACGTTCTTCGTTACCTCCACCGAGGTAAAACTCTTTTACATCTTCGTTGTTTAAAAGCTGCTCTTGTGTGCCATCTAATACAACTTTCCCTGATTCAATGATGTAACCATAATTAGCCGCTCTCAGTGCATAGTTGGCATTTTGTTCTACCAACAGCATAGTAATACCTTGATCTTGGTTAATCTTTTTTATGATTCCGAACACTTCTTTAACCAATAATGGCGATAACCCCATCGATGGCTCATCGAGGCAAATCATCTTTGGACGTGCCATTAATGCACGGCCAATTGCCAGCATTTGTTGTTCGCCACCTGATAAATATCCAGCTAAGCCTGTGCGTTCTTTTAAGCGAGGGAAATAGTGGTACACCATTTCAATGTCTTGATTTATTTGTGCGTCTTTGCGGGTAAAGGCGCCGAGTTTTAAGTTTTCTAGAGAGGTCATATCTTCGATGATACGACGCCCTTCCATAACCTGAAACAATCCACTGCGCACCACATCTTCGGCATTTTTATTGTCTATTCGTTCGCCCATAAAGGTAATGTCGCCTTTAGTGACTTCGCCATTTTCAGTTTTTAATAAGCCAGAAATGGCTTTTAAGGTGGTTGATTTTCCTGCGCCATTTGGCCCAAGTAGGGTGACTATTTCACCCTCTGGCACATCTAAACTAACACCACGTAAAACTTGGATGACTTCATCGTAAACAACTTCAATATTGTTAACGCTTAGAATTGGTGATGCAGGTTGTATTTTTATAGCTGCTTGTGACATAGCTAACTCCGTGAAAAATTAATAATTTATCAGCGGATGAAAATAACGAGATGCTTCATCCGCTGCTATGTTTAACGAGCTATTAAAAACCTAACCACGCATCACGGCGCTCAATGGTTACCAGTGATAACTCTTCAACGACGACATTGCCTTCGTTATAGTTGCCTTTGTAAATGTAAACTTGGTTAGTGCCACGGTGATCTTGTTCACTCCAGTTGCCCGCAAGGCATACGCCTTCAAGTCCTGCTGGTACCCAATCTTTACGGGCATACATGGCTTTTTTAATATTTTCACCGGTTATTCCGCCGTTATCTTTTGCCCATTCCATAGCCTCTTTCATAAAGAATGTTGAGCACACGCCACGAATGTAATGATGAACACGCTCTTCTTGGCCTGAAGGGTCTGATTGTTTTGAAATCTCCCTAACGAGTTTCATGCCAGGTACTTGATCAGTCCAAAACGGCGTCATAGCTGGAAATACATAATCTTTAATGCCTTCGCCCGCAGCTTGGAATATTTTTTTATCGCCCCCCCATATATTCGACATAAACTGAATATCGGTACCAACGGTGTTACATGATTTAACTAAAGACAATACTGAACCACCTAGATTGCCTATATATCCGTAATTTGAGCCTGAGCTTTTTAAGCTTAAACATTGCGCTTTAAAATCACCTGGTTTCATCGAAATAACAACCGCAGGTTGTACATCAAAGCCTAATTCGGTGGCGTACTCTGCACAGGCTTCTTTCGGTGCATTAGGGAAGGGGTGATTTGCACCAATATGAGTAAACTTAGGTTTGCCTTTGCCCCCCTTTTTTTGCCAGTCCTCAGCTGCCCACTGGACTAAACCGCGGCACGCATCTGAATAGGATGCGCCGTAAAAAAAGTTATAAGGAGCTGGTTTCTTTGTATGTGGGTTTTTACCCATAGGATCCGTTAAGTGGCCAGAGTAAGACGCTGAAAATACTGGTAGTTTATCTTTGGCTACAAATGAGATCAGTGCTTCGGTATCAGCGGTGCCCCAGCCTTGCATGGCAACCATGTTTTTACGCGAATGCCACTTTTTATAAGCGGCAATCGCTTGCGGCACTTTGTAAGCGTAATCAATTGTTTCATATTCGAGTTTAGTGCCATTGATGCCACCATTTTCGTTAATGTAAGCTAGGGAATCACGCACGCCGTCAGCGTAATTTTTACCAACAAAAGCTGTCGGGCCACTCATATCAGCTAGATGACCAACAAAGACTGAGTCTTCAGCGAATGTTTGTTGGTTGGTGCACAGCGCGCTTACTATTAATAGAGACGTTAATTTTGCCTTATGATTGTGCATAACTATTTCCTTTTTCTTTTTATGGCTAGATTGCCAATTATTTACGCATTAATGATGCTCATGTGTGTTGTATATGCTTAAGTTAGTGTCTATTGATTAGTACGAGAACGGGTAAAACTTCCAATAGTTTTTAATTTGTGCCCAGCGGTGTGCCATGCCTTGCGGCTCAAAAATAAGGAATAAGATAATCACTAAGCCAATGGCCATTTCTTTGATATAGGCCAGGCCATCAACCACCATTGGAATATTGCCCCAGTCGGTCATTTTCATTAAACCTACGCCGCTTTCGAGTACTTCTGGTAGAAACACCATAAACACCACACCCATTAAGGTGCCTTTAATTGAGCCTAAACCGCCGATGATGATCATGGCTAAGAATTGGATCGACATAAATAAAGTGAACCCTTCAGCAGACACATAGCCTAAGTAATGGGCATATAAGGCACCGCCAATACCGGCATAAAAAGACGATATACCAAAAGAGAGTAAGCGATATTTATTGAGCTTGATACCCATGATCTCAGCTGATAGATAATGGTCACGTACTGCAACAAAGGCGCGACCATCACGACTGCGCATCAGATTACAGCCCCAAATATACATAATAACTAAGGCTGCTAAGGCGATATAAAAGAAACTTTCATCGCTATTAAAAACAAAGCCAAATATACTAATTGGGTCGGCAGATGAGCCAGCAGAACCACCAGAAAACCAGTCAGCACGGGCAAAGAAGTCTTCTAAAATAAACTGCGCAGCCAGTGTGGCTATAGCTAAGTACAAGCCTTTAATTCTTGAGGCCGGTAAACCAAACATCATGCCTACAGCCATTGTTAAAAAACCAGCCAGTGGAATACACAGCAATACAGGAATACCAAAGGAGATATTGAGCCATGCTGATGCAAAAGCACCAAAGCCAAAAAATGCGCCATGACCTAATGAAATTTGTCCGGTGTAACCGACCAAAATATTGAGCCCTAGTGCGGCTATCCCTAAATATGAAATTTGAATAAATAGGGTTAGGTAATATGCATCGACTAAGTATGGCGCTGCACATAATAGGGCAATTGCGAAAATTGCCACATTTTTGATGGTTGTTGTTTCAAAAATTGTATTATCTTGTTTATAACTGGTGCGGAAATCGCCGCAGGGTCTCATGGTTAAACTGGACATAATAAACTCCTAAAATTTACCTTTATCTGCACTTGTTAGGCGCTATTGATGCACCTAAATTGGCTTGATTAAATACGTTCAATATCTTTTGTGCCGAACAAACCGTATGGTTTGAACCAAAGGATGACGAGCAACACGTAAAATGGTGCGATGTCATACATATTGCCAACATGCAGATATTGGCTGTCGAAAAACTCAGCGACATTCTCTAATACACCAATGATCAAACCACCGACAATAGCGCCGATGATAGAATCTAAACCGCCAAGAATAACTGCAGGGAAAACTTTGATGCCAATTAATGACAGTGAATTTGAAACCCCGTTTACCATGCCAATAACAATTCCAGCTGTGGCTGAAACCGTAGCAGCAATACCCCAGCTCATAGCAAAAACTTGTTTTACCGAAATACCTAAGCTTTGTGCAATCTGTTGATCAAAGGCTGTGGCTCGCATTGCTAAACCGTATTTTGAATGTTTAAAGAATAGATAGAAGGCAACCATAATTATTAAGGCGATTACGGTGCTCATTAAGTAAGCGGCTTCAATGTTCAAGCCAAATATTTGGATGCTATTAGTGGTAAATACTTGCGGGTAACTTTGCGCTGAAACACCAAAAATCCATTTCATCAAGGCTTGAAAAAAGATTGATAAGCCAATGGTGATCATGATCACTGAGATAATAGGTTCACCTATCATCGGGCGTAAAACAATCATTTGCAGCAGCACACCAAAGATTGCCATAAAGGCCATTGTCAGTAAAAAGCCCACTACAAAAGGCAGCTCTAAATAAATCAGTACTGCCCAGCATACCCAGGCACCCACTAATAAAAACTCACCTTGGGCAAAGTTTACAATTTGCGTTGATTTGTACACTAATACAAAGCACATCCCAACGACGCCATAGAGTAAGCCGACAATTAAACCATTGACGATTAGTTGAATTAGCAATTCAAAATTCATGAGACTCTCCGTGTTATGTTGATAGTGTTATCAGCAGCCGTGCAGGCTGTTTCGATCAGCGAAGTGACTTTAAGCTGGGTTTGAATACGGGTTTTAGTACCATCTTGAAATACCACCATGGTATCAATATCAACATTTTCCTTGTTGTCATAAATGGATGAAATAATGTCGCCATATTTATCCGCAATAACACTACGGCGAACTTTACGGGTTCGTGTTAATTCGCCATCATCGGCATCAAGTTCTTTGTAAAGTAATAAAAATTTATGGATTTTTTGTGATTCAGGAAGTGACTCATTGACGCGCATTATTTCTTCGCCAATTTTTTCGTACACTTCAGGCAGGGTTGATAAGTTGGTGTAGTTGGTAAACGACAGCCCTTGTTGCTCAGCCCATTTCGCAACAATACTAAAACGAATACAAATGATGGCTGATAGATAAGGCTTTGCTTTACCTAAAATAACGGCTTCGCCAATAAATGAAGAAAACTTAAGTTTGTTTTCTATATATTGAGGAGAATATTGTGCGCCGTCGCTGGTGCAAGCGAGATCTTTGATCCGATCAATCACCACTAAATGGCCAGACGGTTTAAAGTAACCGGCATCACCTGTTTGCATCCAGCCGTCAATCACGTCTTCATCATAGGCTTGTTGATTATTAAGGTAGCCACTAAACATTCCGACTGTTTTAGCAATAACTTCGCCAATACCGGCTTTATCGGGATTAATGACTTTAATTTGTGCATTATCAAACGCGACGCCAACACTGTCGTAGTCAACATCGGCTTCATGATGGATGGTGTAAGCTCCGCACATTTCTGTTTGGCCGTAGAGTTGGCGTAAAGGCACACCAATGGTTTGGAAAAACTTAAAGGTGTCAGGCCCCATCGCAGCTCCGCCGGTGGCAGCCGATTTTAAGAATGAAAAACCGAGTCGATCACGAAGTGCTTTTAGCAGTAGAATTTCAGCTAGCCATGATTTTTTGCCTGTTACTTGGCTTTGCTCAGCCAGCTTCATGGCAAAATTAAATAGCTTTCTTTTAAAAGGTGTTGAATCCATCATACGGGTTTGTACGTCAGCTAAAATGCCTTCCCATACCCGTGGTGCTAATAGTACAAAGCTGGGGCCAATTTCTCGTAGGTCAGCCATGAGTGTTTCTTGTTCTTCAACAAAATTTACAATTTGACGGGCGATCAGTGCTTGGCCAATTGCATAGACTTGCTCCATGATCCAAGGTAAGGGCAATACAGATACATAGTTGTCGCCAGCTTGACGCGGGTCAGCACGTAAATATGAACTACAGTGCTTAATAAAATTGCCACCATTGAGTAGGGCAATTTTGGGTTTTGATGTGGTACCTGAAGTGGTGCAGTAAATAGCAATGTCGTCAGGGGCTGAGGCATCTATCATGGCTTGATAACGATCAGGGTATGCTTGTTCGAGTTCTTGGCCCAGTATGTATAGGGTATTGATATCTATAAGTCGCGAGTCGTTGTATTTGCGCATACCTCTTGGGTCGCAATAAACAATGAATTTTACTTGCTCTATGCCATCACCTAAATCAAGTAATTTATCGCATTGCTCTTCGTTTTCAGCAATCACAACGGTTGCGCCACTGCTAGCGAGTAAATAGATTACTTCGTCATGCATTGAATCTTGATAAATACCTAATGAATGGCAACGTAAAGCGTGAGCAGCAATTTCGCCCCATATCCATTCTGGGCGGTTATCACCAAGTAAGGCAATGGTATCATCTGTATTCACGCCTTTGTTACTCAACGCGAGCGACAACCACTTTACTTTATTGTTATATTCGGCCCAGCTGAACTCGTTCCAAATACCAAACTCTTTTTCTCGCATCGCCACCATATCAGGCCAATGCGTGGCATTGTGTTGTAGAATTTTGGGGAAGGTATTCAGTTCACCCATCTCAAAATCTTGATTGATTTGGCTAGTCATTAACTTACCTCCTCTAAGGTGGCTGGCTCTGCGTCGTCTTCAAGACCAAGGTAGGCACGTTTAACATAGGGGTCAGCCATGACTTCGTGTGGTAAACCAGAAATTAATTTTTTACCAAAATCCAGCACCATAACTTCATGAGAAATATCCATTACAACTCCCATATCATGTTCAATCATAACGACCGTAATACCGAATTCTTCATTTAAATCGAGGATGTATCTGGCCATGTCTTCTTTTTCTTCCAGATTCATTCCAGCCATTGGTTCGTCAAGTAAAATCAGTTTTGGGTTTAGAGCCATTGCACGAGCTAATTCAACGCGTTTACGAAGCCCGTAAGACAAGGTGCCAGCGATGGATTTTCTGATATGAGAGATCTCAAGGAAGTCGATCACTTCTTCTACTTTTCTTCGGTGAGCGAGTTCTTCTTTTTGCGTCCCAGAAGCCCAATATAACGGCCCTGTTAACCAATTGTTTTTTAATAAGTGATGGCGACCAACCATAATATTATCGAGCACTGACATATGGCCAAATAAGGCTAAGTTTTGAAAAGTACGGCCCATACCTAAGTCTGCGCGGTCATTGGGTTTTAAGTGGGTAACATCTTGATCTGCAAAGGTGATTTTTCCACTGTTAGGTTGATAGCGGCCAGAAATGCAATTGAGCATTGATGTTTTACCAGCCCCATTTGGGCCAATAATTGAAAATACAGAGCCTTTAGTCACCGAAAAACTAACATCTGTTAAGGCTTTAACACCACCAAAGGCTAGCGATATTTGCTCTATATTGAGTATCGATGTTGTCATACTCATACTCCTAAATTTAACTGAGAATAAAAATGAATAACGAATGCGTTGAAAAATAAGAGGGGGTGAACCCTCTTTAAAATGTATTAACGGTTGGGGTCGTTATTACACACAACAAACATTAGAAAGTGTTCTGTCAGCTAGAGGATGTATCTCATTGTGGCTTGTAGGTAATTTGAATCTTTATCTAACTCATCAATTGAAAAGTTACCGACTTCAATACCCACTTCGAGTTCTTTAGTTAAGTTTTGAAAGAGGTTTATACCCCATTGCGTACGCTCACGATTGGATACATCTCCATCAACTTTGCCGTACAGCACGCTTGAACGCAGTGAATCATTCCAAAAATGACGATAGGCAACTAATACAGAGGTAATATCTTCAACTTCTTCACCATAGAGATCTTTAACAGCCGCAGCCCCTACATAGCGGCCTAAATCACCTTTATGAATTTGTAGGCGTAAGTCATCTTTTCCTGTTGTTTTAATTCGTGCCGCAACAGATGCGCCAAAGGCGCTTTCAGTGTTACCTGATAAGGTATGTAATTGCCGTGCTAAGCCAGAAATAGAGACATTGCCCCAATCACCTTTGATGTTATAGCGTGCGATTAAATCAGGAATATTATCGTTTGCGGTATCGCCCCCCCAGCTCTCAGGATTTTCAATGGATACTTGGAAGTTGCCCATGTTATAACGTACTTGTCCTTGACGAATAAATACTAGACCTGTTGTTGCGCCAGCAAAATCGGCAGTTTCAGGAATTGCGCTAGTATTCATAAAGGTTGACCAAGTTTGGCCAACAGTGAGATCTTTGTAGTTTATAAAAGCATGTCGGATGCGCGGGTTAGCTGAGTTAGAGACAATTTCATTACCGCCGCCGCCCCAAAAATCCATTTCGATGAAGCCTGTTATCTCGCCGTGTTGGTATTTAGTATTGAAACGGGTTTCGTTAGCAAAGATACGAAACTGGGATGCGTCTTCTTCTAAAGCAATGCCATCACCAATCCAGTAATCACGATAGGCAATGTCACCGTCAACGTATCGTGCATCAATTTTAATGTAGCCACCGAAGGTTAATTTATCGTTTTCAGTTATGTTGATCTCGTAGCCTGCCAGTGCGGATGTACTGGCAGTAAGAAAAGCAGATGTAAGCAGTAATTTTTTATATTGTGTGTTGAACATCGACCAAATTCCTTTGTTATTATGTGTGATTCATACTAGGTGAGTCGAAAAAATCAACAATTGTAAATAAGGGCTAGTACCTTGCGCTTAGTCCTTTAGTCCAATGTTATATGCTGTGTTTTACGGGCAAAGTAAGCATTGAAAATAATAATAAATACAATTTGATACAAAGAAGAGCGCGATGTTTTCTAATTGGTTGTTGGTTAGTGTAAGTATTGGTTACATTAGTTTGTTATTTCTAATTGCCCACCTTGGGGGCAAGTATCGACATAAGCTAGTTGCCAAACAGCATGCTATTATTTATGCCTTATCATTAGGGGTTTACTGTACGTCTTGGGGGTTTCTAGGTACTTCAGCGCAGGCGGCAAATAGCTCTTTTTCTTATATTTCGGTTTATTTAGCCCCTATTTTATTATTTATATTTGCTTGGCCTTTTATTCAGCGGATCATAAAAACCTGCCTCAAACTCAAAAGTACTTCCATTGCTGATTTACTTTCGGCTCGGTTTGGTAAATCACAAAGCTTAGCCTTGTTGGTAACGTTAGTGGCCATGATTGGCACCTTGCCTTATATTGCTTTGCAGCTTAAAGCGATTGTTTACTCTTATAAAATTTTACAGCAAAGCCAAGATTTTCCGATTTGGCAATTAGGTTTAATCGTTAGCCTGATTTTAGCTGGATTCACCATTATCTTTGGCATTCGAACTATCGATGTAACAGAGCGTCATCCCGGCGTCATGATAGCGATTGCCTTTGAATCGTTAGTTAAACTGATCGCTTTTTTACTTGTTGGCTTATTTGTATCATTTGTTATTTATGATTCCCCCGCTGATATTTGGCAAAAGTCACAAGATTACGTGTCCTTATCGCAGCAGTTTGAAAGCTATAACCTAGTAGGTATGGTGGGTTTATTGATCATCGTTATGTCAGCTTTTTTATGTTTACCAAGGCAATTTCAAGTTATGTTTGTTGAAATTAAAGAGCAAAAAACCAGTAATTTAGCACGTTGGTTATTGCCTATTTATATCTTGGTATTCGCATTTTTTGCAGGCCCTATAGGCCTTGCTGGCACATTAAATTATGGACACTCTTTAGACCCTGACGCGTATGTTTTATTTTTGCCCGCTTATAACGGCCAAGAGTGGTTGTCGCTATTTGCATTTTTAGGAGCGGTTTCTGCGGCAAGTTCAATGGTAATTGTATCGACCATTGCTTTGAGTACTATGCTCAGTAATGAAATTGTTTTTCCATTAATTTTTAAACTCGCACCTCGTAAGCACCACGACTTTTTACACTTTCAATCCCGATTATTATTGATCCGAAAAATATTAGTGGTGGTGGTTATTGCACTTAGTTATTGCATGTTACTGGTATCTCCCCCTGATACGCTGGCATCACTTGGGGAGGTTGCGTTTGGCGCGATTGCGCAAATAGGGCCTGCATTGGTTGCTGCTTTTTTTTGGCGAAGAGCAACTCAAAAGGGCGTTTTTTGGGGCATGTTTTGTGGTTTCTCTATTTGGGCACTGTTTAATTTATTACCACAGCTTGGGTTTTATGCACACCCGTTAAGCAATACAAATTGGCCTGCTACAACGGTGGCTACCTTGTTTGGCTTGGCTATTAACCTTATTGTGCTGTTTATTGTTTCACAGCTTACTCGGCAAAATATTCGCGAAGAAATGCAGAGTAAATATTTCTATGAAACCGATAATAAACAAGATTCACATCTGCCTAAACAACCAAAAATAGATCGTCAGGAACTCGAGCTGTTAATTGCTCGCTTTATTGGTCAAGACAAAGCAGCCGAGTGCTTTGCTGAATTTAATCAATCACATAAAATTAAAAAGCATAAAACCTATAATGAGGCTTTATTACTGCATGCAGAGCAGACATTAGCGAGTGTAATGGGCTCGGCATCAGCCAAATTGGTGATTTCTTTTGCTTTGGCTGGTCGTGATATCGCATTTGATCAAGTTGCTAAAATTGTTGAGGATAACTCTACTCAACAACTTGAATTTAGTCGTTCAGTATTGCAAGGAGCGATTGAAAATACCAGTGAAGGGATCTCTGTGATAGATGCTAATTTGAATTTAGTAGCATGGAATAAGCAGTATCTAGATATTTTTAATTACCCTAAAAATTTAATCTATATTGGTTGCCCAATTAGCCAGTTGATCCGCTTCAACCTTAGCAATCAAAATCGCTATATACATAATATTGAGGGGCAGGTTAATAAACGTCTTGAGTACTTAAAAGCCGGTAGTAAGCATAAATCAGAGCGAAAGTTAGCCAATGGTAAGGTGCTGTTAATTGAAGGGAACCCAATACCTGGTGGAGGATTTGTGATGATTTTCTCAGATATTACGGAGTTTCGCCGAGCAGAAAATTATTTAAAAGAAGAAAACACCGATCTTGAAAGTCGTGTTCTTGCGCGCACGACAGAATTAGAACTAGCAAACTTAGAGCTTGAAAAAGCCAATCGAGAACTCGCTGATGCAAGGTTAAAAGCAGATCAGGCTCATTTGAAAAAGAGTCAATATTTAAGAGCCTGTAGTCATGATCTTTTGCAACCATTGTCGGCTGCTCGGTTGTTTTCTTCTGCGGTATGTTTGAGCCCTAGAGTGTCAATACAAGAGCGTGAGCAAATTAAGAAAATTGATAATTCGTTAGAGATAGCAAATAACCTATTACTTGATTTAAATGAAATTGCGCGGATTGAAAGTGGCAATATCACCCCTGTTTTCAATGACATTGCACTGGAGCGGGTATTTAGTATGTTGCATTCGGAGTTTTCTGCCTTGAGTAAAGATTATCAAATTGATTTTCGCTGTCACTCAAGTCAATTATTTATCCGCACAGATCTAACTTTGCTAACGCGGATTGTGCAAAACTTTTTAAGTAATGCATTTCGCTATGCAAATAACGGTAAAGTATTGCTGGGTTGTCGTCGTAAGGGCAATTACTTAAGTATTCAAGTAATTGATAACGGACCTGGCATCCCCGAAGATAAGCAGCAAGAAGTATTTGAACAATTTACACAATTATCGACGCAAATGATTGGCCCTAAAGGCTTGGGGTTGGGTTTAAATATTGCACAAAGCCTGGCTAATATTCTTGAGCATAAGGTTGGCTTGGTATCAGAGCCTGAGCATGGCTGCTTGTTTAGCGTTCAAGTACCGATTGTAAACCGTGTACAGCAAACAAAGCCGACACTTGCCCCTAAGAATATGACTTTGCAAGGAGTTGGGGTGCTATGTATTGATAACGAAAAAGATGTTATTGCAGGTATGACCGAGCTTTTAACAGCCTGGAAATGTCGTGTATTTACCGCGACAACCGCAGCTGAGGCGTCTGCACTTTATAAAACACATGAAGATGAAATTGATATTCTCTTAGTTGATTATCAACTTAGTGCTGAACCAATGTTCCCCGCTAACCCTTTGCATATTGTAACAGTAGACTACTCTGAGCGTCAGGAGCAAAAGCCTCACTCGGAGCATCTTGATGGCTGTAATGGCATTGAATTAATCAAGCGTATTCGAGCAATCAGCCAGTATCCATTACCTGCGATTTTAATCACCGCAACAACTGATGAGTTAGTGCAAGTACAGGCAAAGCAAGCCGATATTGGCTATTTGCGGAAAATCATCAAGCCCGTCGCATTACGGGCGTTGATGAGTGCTTTATTAACTAAACAGCTAGAAAAAAATTATAATAGTTAATGGCGATGAAAAGGTGAAAGTGATGCTTGTGCCAGTTGCTGCTCGTTTAATAAAATCACGGCTTGAGTTCGACTTTTTACCCCAAGTTTTAAGTATATTGTGCTGGCATGGCTTTTGATTGTAGATTCAGACAAGCTAAGTTCGTAGGCGATTTGTTTATTTAACAAACCATCGGCAAACATGTGTAATATTTTATGCTGTTGGGGCGTTAATGTTGCTAACTTTTCTGCTTGCTGTTGCTCTGGCGTATTTTTATTGTGATCATCGGTGGGTGTCCATAGTTTGCCTTGTAGCACATCTTCTATTGCTTTTATCATCTCAGGGACGGGAGTTGATTTAGGTATAAAGCCTGCAGCACCCAGGCTCATCGCTTTGCGTATGGTATCAGGTTCTTCAAAACCTGATACTACAATCACCCCTATTTCAGGATACAGCTCACGTATATTACTCAGCGTATTAAAACCCTGTGCACCCGGAATATCAAGATCGAGCAAGATCAGATCAACATCTGTGGTGTTTGCTAATTTGTGCTCTAATTCGGGAATTGTTTCGGCTTCAAGTAGGCAAGCATTATTAAAGCTCGATTCCAGCATAAGTAATAGTGCTTGTCGAAACAGCGGGTGATCATCTGCAATTAAGATTTTTGTGTGTGTTGTCATTTTATTTCTAACCTAATGTTTAGATTAATGATCTTTTAGTTTCATCAATTGTTTTTTGATTGAATAGTGTTCGTTGTCTTGAATAAAGTAACGCTATTATAAAATAATTCAATAATAATAAACCTAAATAGCACAAATTGACTAAAATTCACTCGTGAAAATGAACCTATAAGCGCTGTTTTATTCTATGTTATGAGTAGATATCAGGAAGAAAGGAGAGGGAGTAAACATTTATTTAATCTTGCCTTTTATATTCAGATTAAAGGTCGATTACCAAAATTGCAGCATCAAAAGCAGGCTTAACACATTTATTTAACTTTCCCTCTTATAATCAAGACAAAGGTCGATTACAATACGCGCATCTAAAAGGCAGGTTGCCTTTATCTGCAAGCAACTAGAGTGGATTTTCTTCTTCATGGCAATCAAACTTGCAATCAATGGTTTTGGTCGAATTGGTCGAAATATTGTTCGCGCTCTTTATGAATCGGGCTTAAGCGACGAGATCAAAATTGTTGCGATTAATGAACTTGCTGATCCACAAGGGATCGCTCATCTTCTTAAATATGATACGTCTCATGGCCGTTTTGCGTTTCCAGTTACTTTAGGTGAAGACACCTTATCGGTAGCGGGCGATACAATTGCTTTATTTGCAGAACAAAACCCGCGTGAATTACCTTGGCAGTTACTTGATGTTGATGTGGTTTTAGAATGTACTGGTGTGTATCACTCTCGTGAACATGCGCAATTACATCTTGATGCTGGCGCAAAGAAAGTCTTATTTTCTCAGCCCGCAGATGCGGATGTTGATGCCACGATTGTCTATGGTATCAATGATGATGAACTACTCGCTGAGCATACGATTGTCTCTAATGGATCGTGTACCACAAACTGTATAGTACCGGTGATTAAAGTACTTGATGATGCCTTTGGTATAGAATCAGGGGCGATTACGACTATTCATGCGTCGATGAATGATCAGCAAGTAATTGATGCTTATCATCATGATTTACGTCGTACCCGCGCTGCGAGTCAGTCGATTATTCCCGTTGATACTAAATTAGCTCGCGGTATTGAGCGTATTTTACCTAAGTTCCATGGCCGCTTTGAAGCTATTTCGGTGCGAGTACCTACTATCAATGTTACTGCGATGGATTTGAGTGTGACTGTCAACGCAGATGTTGATTTAAAAGCGGTAAATAAGGTATTAAAAGCAGCAGCGAGAGACCGCCTAGAAGGTATTTTAAGTTATACCGAAGAGCCATTGGTCTCGGTTGATTTTAATCATGACCCACATTCTTGTATTATAGATGGCACACAGACACGAGTCAGTCATAAACGACTGATAAAGTTGTTAGTGTGGTGTGATAATGAGTGGGGGTTTGCTAATAGAATGCTCGATACAGCACGAGTAATGATGGCAGCAAGTAATTAATATAAAAGTTCAAACCTAAAAATAAAACCTATATATTTCAAGTCAGTATCGTTAACTAAGGAGAAGTCCATGTCGGTCATAAATATGGCGGATTTAGATTTAAACGGCAAACGCGTGTTAATTCGTGAAGATTTAAATGTACCAGTAAAAGCAGGTAAAGTGACCTCAGATGCACGTATTCGTGCTGCATTACCGAGTATTAAATTAGCCCTTGAAAAAGGCGCTAAAGTAATGGTTATGTCACACCTAGGCCGCCCTACGGAAGGGGAATATGATGAAGCGTTTTCTTTAGCGCCAGTTGTTGATTACCTTAATGAAGCACTTGAACAAAATGTACGTCTTGAAAAAGATTACTTAAATGGCGTTGAAATTGCTGATAATGAAGTGGTCGTTTTTGAAAACGTACGCTTTAATGTTGGCGAAAGCAAAGATGACGAAGCGTTATCTAAAAAGCTTGCTGCATTATGTGATGTGTATGTAATGGATGCATTTGGTACCGCCCATCGTGCTCAAGCGTCTACCCATGGCGTTGGTTTATTTGCAGATGTTGCTTGTGCAGGCCCACTATTGGCGGCTGAATTAGAGGCATTAGGTAAAGCACTTGATAACCCAGCTCGTCCATTAGTGGCGATTGTGGGCGGCTCTAAAGTATCAACTAAACTAACAGTACTTGATTCACTTTCAACGATTGTTGATCAATTAGTCACTGGTGGCGGTATTGCAAATACCTTTATTGCTGCGGCAGGCTACCCGGTTGGTAAGTCATTATACGAAGCTGACCTAATTGATGAAGCAAATAAGCTAAGTGCGGCTGCTAAAAGTAATAATGGTGAAATACCAGTACCTACTGATGTGGTTGTTGGCAATGAGTTTTCAGAATCAGCCGTTGCAACATTAAAAGATGTTAGCGAAGTAACAGACACAGATATGATTTTTGATATTGGCCCAGATACAGCGAGCAAACTTGCAAAAATTATTGCTAATGCAGGTACTGTTGTATGGAATGGTCCGGTAGGTGTATTTGAATTTGACCAGTTTGGTAATGGCACCCGTGCTATTGCTCAAGCAATCGCTAATTCAAATGCGTTCTCAATAGCTGGTGGCGGTGATACGTTAGCAGCGATTGATAAATACGGCATTGCCGATAAAATTTCGTATATTTCAACTGGCGGTGGTGCTTTCCTTGAGTTTTTAGAAGGGAAAAAATTACCAGCAGTTGCTATGCTTGAACAACGCGCTAAGTAATTAGCGTTTACTCAATGTAGTTAGCAATCGTTAGTTTAGGCTGCTAACTACACTGAGTGTGATCAGATATTAAATACCTCTCACCCTTATTTAATAGCTGGTTTTGTATAACGGTAGATTTGGCAAGAGCCAATACTATCGAGGTGCAGTGATTGCACCGAACTCAACTATTCCGTTCGAACTAGGTAGTTTTGCGCGTGCGCAGCTATCGACAATTTGGAGAATACCAAATGGCTTTAATCAGTATGCGACAACTTCTTGATCATGCAGCTGAACATGGTTATGGCGTACCAGCATTTAACGTTAATAACCAAGAGCAGATCCGCGCTATTATGATGGCGGCTGACAAAACTAACAGCCCAGTAATTGTACAAGGTTCAGCTGGCGCTCGTGCCTATGCTGGTGCCCCATTTATACGTCATATGATTTTAGCTGCGATTGAAGAGTGGCCACATATTCCAGTGGTAATGCATCAAGATCACGGTACCTCACCTGGCGTTTGCCAACGTTCAATTCAATTAGGTTTTTCATCAGTGATGATGGATGGCTCGTTAATGAGCGATGGTAAAACACCATCATCATATGAGTATAACGTTGATGTAACGCGTAAAACTGTTGAACTTGCACACTCTTGTGGTGTGTCTGTTGAAGGCGAGTTAGGTGTGCTAGGCTCACTTGAAACTGGCGAAGCTGGCGAAGAAGATGGCGTTGGTGCTGAAGGTAAACTAACCACAGATCAAATGTTAACCGATCCAGAAGAAGCGGCCGATTTTGTAAGTAAAACCCATGTTGATGCCTTAGCGATTGCGTGTGGTACTTCACACGGCGCGTATAAATTTACACGTCCGCCAACGGATGATATTTTGGCGATTGATCGTATTAAAGCGATCCACGCACGTATTCCTAACACTCACTTAGTTATGCACGGTTCGTCATCAGTGCCGCAAGAATGGCTTGAAATCATCAACCAATATGGTGGTGAGATCCCAGAAACCTATGGTGTGCCAGTTGAGCAGATCGTTGAGGGAATTAAGTTTGGTGTGCGTAAAGTAAATATCGATACAGACTTACGATTAGCATCTACAGGGGCTATTCGTCGCCATCTTGCGCTTAATCCAGCAAACTTTGATCCACGTAAGTATTTAGCTGAAGCGACAAAAGCAATGACAGAGATCTGTGTTGCACGTTATGAGTCATTTGGTACAGCGGGTCAAGCAGGTAAGATCAAACCAATCTCACTTGATGAGATGCACCTTAAATATTTAACGGGTGAATTAGATCCGAAAATTAAATAATTTAATTTATTAAGTTATAAAACAGCCAGTAGTGTTAAAGCTACTGGCTTTTTTATGCCTGATCGTAAAAGATCATTATTTTACCAAGCAGGGGCTTTGGGATCATTACTTTACTAACTGTGCTTTGTTGAGATCAGATTTTTACTAAGGATCAGCTTGATTGGCAGAGGTTTTGTTATAAAAATAGCCATTTCAAAGCTTTGTTGTATAAATGATCAACAACTTATGGCTTTGGCTAGGTAAAACACTGATCCCAGATCTAACTCGGTTGGTAAACGAATGATCCCTGAAATGAAACTTGGTAGGATTTTGATCTCTGTTAATGATCACCGATGTTAATAGGCGTTTTAATTGAGTTAGAGTGTGAAGATGCTTTCGTGGCTTACATCGTGATACTGTATAGTTGATTATTGAAAGGGGAATTTAATACAAAGTAGTAATGTAGCAATTATAAAGTATGATTTTTAAATGTGAAATTTGATAATGTATGCTAATTTTGTACCTTAAAAGGGTTTATTTTGCATTTTTTACCCCGCATTTCGATTTACACGTTACACTTTCATAAAAATGTCATACTTAGTCATAATAATGAAAACTAGTTCGATAACGAAAGAGATAAATTGGAATGTCACGTAAAGTACTTGTCGTCGATGACGAAGCACCGATCAGAGAGATGCTGGTTTTTGTATTAGAGCAAAATGGTTTTCAAGCGATTGAAGCGGAAGATTACGATTCAGCCATTGCAGCGATGGTAGAGCCTTATCCAGATATGGTGTTATTAGATTGGATGCTACCAGGTGGTAGTGGAATTCAAATTGCTAAAAAGTTTAAGCAAAGTGAATATACTCGCCAAATTCCTATTATTATGCTGACTGCTCGCGGCGAAGAAGAAGATAAAGTTCGCGGTCTTGAAGTCGGTGCTGATGATTATGTTACTAAACCATTTTCACCAAAAGAATTAATGGCGCGTATTAAAGCCGTTATTCGTCGTGTGTCGCCTACTTCATTGGAAGAAGCGATTGATGTACATGGTTTACGTCTTGATCCTATTTCACACCGTGTTACCTCTGAAGGTAGCGAGTTGGATATGGGACCGACAGAATTTCGCTTATTGCATTTCTTTATGACTCACCCTGAACGTGTTTATAGCCGTGAACAGCTACTAGATAACGTATGGGGGACTAATGTCTATGTTGAAGATAGAACCGTAGACGTGCATATTCGTCGCTTACGCAAAGCGATTGCACCGCTTGGTCATGACCGTTTAGTACAAACTGTACGTGGTGCAGGCTATCGTTTTTCCAGTAAATTATAAGTGTCATGGAGATGACCAAGCCAATAATTAATTTTGGCTTAAATTTACTTACTCTAAGGTAAAGTGAGTGTATGTATCGAGTTGTTAATAAGCAGGCGTTAGCAAAGCGTCTGTTTATCTATTTCCTACCTTTATTATTAATTGGCGTGCTTATTGGTGCGCCATTTTTGCTTTTATTTTTAGGATCTTTTTCACTGCTTGTTTGGCATTATCATCAACTCTATCGGCTCAGTGATTGGCTATTGAATCAACGTAGTTTTAATCCACCTGAAGGCGAGGGGGCATGGGAGCAAGTATTTGAAGGGATCTACCATTTACAACATCGCAACCGTAAAAAACGTAATGAATTAGCTGATTTGATCCGTCGTTTTCGCGATGGCGCAGAAGCAGTGCCTGATGCGGTTATTGTTCTACAACGTGATTTAAGTATTGTTTGGTGTAATCAACTAGCTTTAAAAGTGCTTGGATTACAGTGGCCAGCGGATCATGGTCAACGGCTTGACAACCTTATTCGCGATCCTAAATTTGCGAAATACATGCAAACGGAATTGTTTGATGAAGCATTAGAACTTGAAAGTGGTCACAGTGTTGAGCAAGTTTTAGAGTTTCGGGTAATGCCATATGCCAGCTCACAATTAATGGTTGTTGTGCGTGATGTCACGCGACTGAAGCAACTTGAGCAAATGCGCAAAGACTTTGTTGCCAATGTATCTCATGAGCTACGTACGCCATTAACCGTTGTTACTGGTTACTTAGAAATGTTTGATGGCGATATGGTGCCACCACCGGCAATGTGGAATAAGGCACAAGGTACTATGCTTGAACAGTGTAAACGCATGGATAGCTTGGTAAATCAGCTATTATCGTTATCACGTATTGAAGGCGCTCGACGTCAAGATAATGATAAAGCGATCAATGTACCGCAGTTACTTAGCTATATTAGGACTGAAGCACAATCATTGAATCAAGACAAAGGGCATGAGTTGATATTTGATATTGATGCTAACGTCGATATAAAAGGCGCTGAAGAGGAGCTGCGCAGTGCCTTCTCTAATTTAGTGTTTAATGCCATTCATTACACCAAGGCGGGCGGTAAAATAACCGTAAGCTGGCAGCTAAAAGATAATCAAGCGTACTTTTCAGTGGTTGATAATGGCGATGGTATTGCACCAGAGCATATTAATCGTTTAACTGAGCGTTTTTATCGGGTTGATAAAGCACGTAGTCGTACAACCGGTGGCTCAGGGCTGGGTTTAGCCATCACCAAACATGTATTAACTCGTCACGATAGCCAATTGATAATTAAAAGTAAATTAGGTGAAGGATCATGTTTTTCGTTTGCTTTTAGTCGTGAAAAAACAGTGCTATTAAATAATTGAGCCAAAAAGCCAAAGTCATAAAAGTGTCATTTTAGAGTAATCTAACTGTCATCTATTCTCTTTAGAGTAGACGACAGTTAAGAAATGGACGAACAAAATCGGAGCAACCTAATGAGATTTAAAAACCTAGTAGCCGCAATGGGTGTGGCAGTAACAACATTTGTATCTGCACAAGCAATGGCAGTAGATACAGTTATTCCTGAGTATCAAAAAACCAGTGGTATTTCAGGTAATTTTTCATCTGTGGGCTCTGATACTTTAGCCAACATGATGACCTTTTGGGCTGAAGAATATAAACGTATTTACCCAAATGTGAACATCCAAATTCAAGCGGCTGGTTCATCTACTGCGCCACCGGCATTGACAGAAGGCACAGCAAACTTTGGCCCGATGAGCCGCAGAATGAAATCAAAAGAAATCGAAGCGTTTGAAAAACGTTACGGTTATAAACCTACTGAAGTACGTGTAGCGATTGATGCATTGGCAGTATTTGTTCATAAAGACAATCCAATTGAAGGTTTACGTATTGACCAAATCGATGCGATTTTCTCTTCAACTCGTAAATGTGGTGCTGATGCAGATGTGACTCGTTGGAGTGATGTAGGTTTAACGGGGAATTGGGCTGCAAAAGACATTCAGCTTTATGGCCGTAATTCTGTATCTGGTACTTACGGATACTTTAAAAACAAAGCGCTATGTAAAGGTGACTTCCGTAACAACGTGAACGAGCAACCAGGTTCAGCATCGGTAGTGCAATCAATTTCTTCATCAGTGAATGCAATTGGTTACTCAGGTATCGGTTATAAAACATCAGGCGTACGTACTGTACCACTGGCGAAAAAAGGCGATAACTTTGTTGATGCAACACTTGAAAATGTAGCAACAGGTAAATACCCACTGTCGCGCTTTTTATATGTTTATGTGAATAAACACCCGAATAAACCGCTTGCACCTATTGAAGCAGAGTTCTTAAAAATGGTGTTATCACAAGATGGCCAAAAAATTGTAGAGAAAGATGGTTATGTACCACTTTCTGGCAAGATGGCAATGGGCGAACTTAAGAAGCTAGGTCTTCTTTAAACTTAACGCCAACTATGAGTTAATAAAAAACCGCGCAATGTAAATTGCGCGGTTTTTTTATATCAACTAGGTTCAGGTTAGTTAAACAGCTTCTTTTTGAGCTGTTGATGGGCATTTAAAACGCGTTTACGTTTACTTAAACCTTGGCGCTTAAAGCTCTGAATTGGCATTACGCTAGGTTGCTCTTGCCCCAATGTAGGGATTGTAAAGTTAGCAACATCATCATTCGGTAATGCTATTTCTTGCTCATGTACACGTAAGGCTGCAAGGGTGTCGTTATTATCAACTTCACTCGGGCAAATAAATATGCCCATTTTACGTAATTTAACCCCTAAGCCTATGCTACTTGAATATCGTACAATTGGGGCTGCTAAGATCAATCCAACTAAGATCGGCGATAACCACCAAAAGAATACAGGCGTAAAGTAATAAGCAATACCGCCCCAAGCTAAGGCGATTAAGGTTGATAGTAATGTGTAACCTATCGCTTCTTGCCACGGAACCATGCGGCCTGATCGAGGCTGGGCGTCCCACGTTACTTTTTTACCTAAAAATACACACACCACAAAGTAGCTATGAAAAACCATCATCAGCGGGGCGATAATAATGGCAAACACGGTTTCAATGATTGAGCCTAAAATTAATTTAAATGAGCCGCCAAATTGTTTATTACGATGGATCAGTGTGACAATAATCCCCATTAATTTCGGTAATAATAACAACACAATTGTGACAAAAAGCAACGAGTTAATTAATTCTGTTTTTGCTATTTGCCAAGTCGGAAATAATTGATACGCCTGATTAAAATAGACATTACTGTTTAGTGCGCGGGTGACCGCATCTATGGTACTTAGCACTAACATTGATAACCAAATTAATGATGAAATATATGCCGTTGCACCTAATAAAAAGTGCAGCTTGCTCATTATTTTTAAACCCGACGCAGGTAACAAACCTAAATGTTGAATGTTGCCTTGCACCCAACGCCTGTCGCGAATAGCGTAATCTAAAATATTACTCGGTACTTCTTCGTAGCTACCTTGTATATCACTGAGTAATAATACATCCCAGCCAGAACGATGCAGCAACGATGCTTCGACAAAGTCATGGCTTAAAATTTCGCCGCCGAAAGGGGCATTACCTTTGAGCACCGGTAAACCGCAGCAATCAATAAACGCTTTAACCCGAATAACGGCATTGTGGCCCCAGTAATTAGCGTGATTAGTCTGCCAAAAAGCTGAACCGGTTGCTAGCATTGGACTATAAAGTACTGACGCAAACTGTAGAAAGCGACCAAAGAAGGTATCTTGCCTAACAGGGATCGGAATCGTTTGAATAAGCCCAGCTTGTGGGTTGTTGATCATGCTGCTGGTGAGCTCAAGCATACACTGACCCGTCATGATACTATCTGCATCAAGTACAATCATGTGCTCGTATTTACTGCCCCAACGCTCGCAAAAGTCAGTTAAGTTACCTACTTTACGGTGTTTGTTATCTTCACGGCGGCGGTAAAAAGTTTGTTTGGCAAAATCACCTAGGCGTTCGGTCAAGGCATGCCACGCTTTTAGCTCATTGTTAGCTATTTCTTTATCTTGTGTATCACTTAATAAGTAGAAATCAAAATGCGCAAATTGGCCTGTTTTTATCAGTGAACGTAAGCTCACTTCAAAACCTGCGATAACTCGCTGCGTATCTTCATTGTAGATAGGCATAACGACAGCAGTTTTGGTTTTACTCAATGCTTGCTCATCAATTTCGATTGCTTTTTGGCGCGTCAGTGTCAGCGGGTCAATTCTAAATAATTGTAAAATAAATCCCATACAGCCACTGCAAAACGCGGTCACAATCCAAGTGAAGGTAATTGAAAACAGCGCAAGTAATGCATACTCAAGCGGGGTCATGCCATTTGAATTTAAAATATCAAACATGATCCACATACCATAAGCTGAGATGGCTAACACTAACAGTGAAAAAAGCCATACACGAGTCTTTTTAAAAGGCATTGTACTGTTACTCGACGTCATTTGGATACCAGACATAACTCCATACCTCGCTAACTTCTTTGTCACGTAGTGTTAATGATAAGCGCATGTCTACAGGCTTACCGCCCTCTGGCGCGACTTTAAAAGCAACACGCCATCCTTCATTATTTGGTAATTGTTGAACTGTTTTATCGCTTATTTCACCTGAATTTAGGGTCAAATTAGCAAGCAATTTTAGTTTAGCTGACAAGTTGTTAATATTGTCACCAGTGAAGTCAACCGTAAATTGGCGATGACTTTTTGGTGGTGGATTTTCTTCACCGGGTAATGCAGCACTGCCAATGCGAGTGCGTAAAACTCGGGCTTTATCTTGGCTTGCAAGCGCCGCGTTAAATGTTGACAATTTATAACTAAAACTAAGTGTTTCACCTGCTTTAAGTGGTTGCTCTGGTACCCAATAGCTAACGATATTGTCATTGGTCTCGGTGTCAGTCGGTATTTCTACTAACTCAACTCGACCATTTCCCCATTGTCCTTGTGGTTCAATCCACAAGCTTGGGCGGGCATGATAATGTGCCTCAGTATCGAGATAGTTATTAAACTCACGGTCGCGCTGTGCTAGTCCAAAACCTTTTGGATTGTCATAACCAAATGACGTTACACTAAGCTGTTTAGGGTTATTTAGCGGACGCCACACCCATTTATTGTCTTGTGATTGCATTAGTAAACCATCAGAGTCATGTACTTCTGGTCGGTAATCATCAAAGAATTTAGTGCTATTTTCGCCGTGGTAAAACATGCTTGTAAGCGGTGCTATACCTAGTTTTTTGATATCTTCTCGGGCGAATATTTGCATTTTAGTTGTTACTTCCGTTGCTGTTGATGGACTGATCTCAAAACGATATGCGCCAGTAACAGAAGGACTATCAAGTAGTGCATATAACACAATGTGAGTGTCTTCAGGTTTTGGCTTAACTAACCAAAACTCTTTAAATACTGGAAACTCTTCACCAGAGCTGAGTGCTGTATCAATCGCCAGGCCGCGTGCTGAAATACCATACACTTGGTCAGGGCCCACTATGCGAAAATATGAAGCGCCTTGAAATACCGCTACCTCATCTTTGTACTCATTATTATTGAGTGGAAAATGTACTCTAAAACCAGCATGCCCTAACTGAGTGGTGCCTAAAGCTGTGGTAATTTCCTGCTCAAGTGGTGCTGCGGTGCCATCATAGCGGTAGTAATCAGTTTTAAATGGTAGATTTTTTACCTTCGCATCAGCATCAACTGTGTTAATCGCGATAGGGTTTTTATAGAGAAAACCTGGATGGAATAACTGTACCTCATATAAACTTTCATCTTTCCAGATCGCATGATCTTGACGAAAACGAATCGCTCGATAGTCCTGATAATTAATATTATTTAACGCATCAACAGCAATTACGGGAGCTGCTACGTAGTCTTTTGCAGCCAGTTGTTTGGCTCTAGCTGTTACCACCGCAAATAATTTTTCAGAAGGGATTGTAAGCAAAGTTGGCTGTGTAGTTGGTACAGCATCAGCAGTACCCGCATCAGATTTTGTTATTGGTTGTTCTGCCGCACTGACATTACATGCACACAAGGCTAATAATGCACTTAATAATGCCCTCTTTTTAAATGATGGATACAGAGCTGCCCGCGTTATCGTTTCCATGAGGTTTTTTCCTTTAGCCGTTATCTGGTTAATTTTAAAATGCTTTAGTTAGTTGAATTCAAGTTTGCAAAAAACGAACCTAAAATAAACTTATATATTTCAATGACTTTATGTTTATTAGTATCGTAGAGGGTGTACTTTCTTTGTGTAAGCTGGAAATAATTACACGCAATGTATGACTACTTCTTACTAATATAAGTAGATATTACTAAACTAAACCTTGCTCTAAGGTGAATGGCAGAAAAATCACGATGGTTGGATGTAGAAAGTTTGCCTAAAGTAGGCGCAGGGGGAGGAAACTTGCCAATCATGATAATTGGCAAGTTAATATCAGTTATTGCACATTACCTAATGCTTGGGCATTTGCTTTGCATTGGTTGTAGGCTTCAATACATTTGGTACTACATACTTTATATGCCATGCCTTCGCCGGTACTTTGCTGTTCACAGTTCACTTCACATTGATAATTCTGTTGTGCGCATTGCTGCATTTCTGGGTTTTCTATTTGGTTTTGACACCCAGCTAATATGCCTATACACAGCGAAATGCTTGATAATTTTAATAATGAATTCATGCTTATTCCAATTATTGTTATGTAATATCAACGAGCAGATTGTCTATTAGCCTTACTGGCCCTAAGAAGGCTGCCGCCAAAATCACTAGTTGACTATCATTGAGTGTAGCTTTTTTTAAGGTATCGCGCTGAGCTATTTCAAAGTAGTCAATTTTGAGCCCTGCTTGCTCTAGTTGCTGCTTTGCTTGTCGGCATATGTCGTCAAAATCACGTTGTCCCGAGTTTAACTGTTCTGCGCTCCAATTAAGGGTTTTAAATAGCACTGTCGCTGTTTCTTTTTGAGCTTCTGATAAGTAGCCATTGCGAGAGCTCATCGCCAACCCTGACACTTCACGGCTGGTTGCAACGCCAATAATTTCTACTGGAATTGACAGGTCATGAGCCATGGTTTTAATCACTTGCAACTGTTGATAGTCTTTTTCACCAAAGCACGCATAGTCAGGCTGTACTAAGTTAAATAATTTAGTAACCACCGTTGCTACACCGCGAAAATGACCTGGACGTGATCCGCCGCAATAACCCATTGATATATTTGGTACATCGACAAAGCTTTGCGCATCTAAACCGTTAGGGTAAATGGCTTCCACACTTGGGGTAAATACAATATCAGTATCAAGCTCTGCCAGTCCTTGTTTATCCGCAATGAGGGTGCGCGGGTAGTTATCAAGATCTTCGTTGACACCAAATTGCATTGGGTTTACAAAAATACTAACCACGACTTTATCAGCCATGTTTTTGGCTTTCTCAACGAGTGAAAAATGCCCTTGATGTAGATTACCCATAGTTGGCACTAGTGCTACACTAAGCCCAGCTTGGCGCCATGCTTTAATTTGACTACGTAATGATTTTATTTCAGTGATCGACTGCATTATTTAAACTCATGTTCCGTGCTTGGAAAAGCACCACTTTTAACGTCGCTACAATATTTTTTAACCGCATCCGGCATATTGCCTGTTTCGAGTAAAAAGTTTTTAGAAAATTTAGGGATGTAACCTGCTGAAATGCCAACTAAGTCATGCATGACTAGAATTTGGCCATCAGTTTGATTACCTGCACCAATACCAATGGTAGGAATATTAACCGCGTCAGTAATTAATTTGGCAAGTTCAGATGGAATACATTCAAGAACCAGCATTTGTGCGCCTGCCGCGGCAAGCGCCTGAGCATCGCTAATCATTTTTTGTGCTTGTTGTTCACTACGGCCTTGGATTTTAAAACCACCAAACACATGTACTGATTGCGGTGTTAAGCCTAAATGTCCACATACCGGTATACCTTGTTGAGTCAGCGCAACAACTGAGTCATACAGCCATTCGCCCCCCTCAAGTTTGACCATGTTAGCGCCAGCTCGCATTAATTCTGCTGCATTTTTACAGCTCTCGGCTGGGTTTGAGTAGGTCATAAATGGCATATCCGCAATGACGAATAAATCACGGCTCCCGGCGCGTACGCTGCGAGTATGATAGGCAATATCTTGATTGGTGACAGCCAGGGTATCGTCGCCACCTTGTAACACCATGCCTAACGAATCACCGACTAAAATAACGTCTACGCCGTTATCATGAAATAACTTTGCAAAGCTGGCATCGTAGGCCGTTAATGCCGTGATTTTTTGTTGGTCTGCTTTCATTTTATTAAGCGTAGAAACGGTTATTTTAGACATAGTATCCTCGTAGGCAACAGCCTGAAATTAATTACAGAGGTAATTGTTGTAATTCGTTTAGTGCCAAATTAGTGCTAATACTGTGAAGTAATGTACCATTTGGCAGCGTAATATTTGGGGCTATTTCAAGTAGCGGGTAAACCACAAACTCGCGTTCAGTTAGACCATAATGTGGCACAATTAAACGCTCGCTATTAATGACTTGATCACCAAATAATAAAATATCAATATCTAAGGTGCGTGGCCCCCAGCGCTGTGCTTTTCGTACTCGGCCGTGTTCAAGTTCTATCTGTTGTGTTAAATCAAGCAACTGCTCAGGTAATAGCGTGGTTTTTAGCGCCGCAACAGCGTTAACGTAGTCAGGTTGATCTTGCGGGCCCATCGGTTTACTCGCGTAATAATGCGATACACCAATAAACTCGCAATCAGCCAATGCACGCAGTGCTGCAACAGCATGATCTAGTTGAGTACGTGGAGCGTTTAAATTAGCCCCTAAACCAAGGTAGACGGTATCCATGATCATTCAGCCGCTGGTTTTGGGCTGCGTCGGCGAGTACGACGACGGCCTTTTGTTGCGCCTTGCGTACCTAACGCTTTAACTAGCTCTTTTTGACCATTGATGTCTTGTTTTAAATACTCAGTCCACCAGTTAACTAATTGCTGATGCTGTTTTTCACCGGCCTGTACGCGCAAGAGTAAAAAGTCATACGCAGCTTTAAAACGTGGTTGCTGTGTAAGGCGATATGCACGTTGTCCTGAGCGTTTATCTAAGCGGTGTTGAATATGCCAGATATCACGAGCGCCAAGGGTAAAGCGTTTTGGTACGGCAATATGTTGGGCATTATCACTGAGTACTTTGTTCATACCTTGAGCGAAGGCATCGTATTCAGATAGTTGCTCTTGTTCTTGCAGTGCTTTAGTGATCTGCAATAATGGGAACCATAACAATGCAGCAAAAATAAATGCTGGAGTTACTTTTTTCTCCGCATTAATACGTTCATCTGTATTACGGAACATCTGTTGAATTAAAGCGAACTCTAAGCCATCAGGATTACTATCTAAAATACTATCAAGAGCTGGAAATAATGATTTAAAAAGGCCATATTTACGTAGCATTAAAAAGTTTGCTTCGGCCTTGCCATTTAAAAACAGTTTCAGTGTTTCTTCAAATAACCGCGCTGCAGGTATATTATCTAACAGGCTTGCTAATTCATTTAAAGGTTGCTCGGTTGCCGGTGCAATCGACATATCGAGTTTGGTTGCAAAGCGAACTGCGCGTAGCATACGCACAGGATCTTCGCGGTAACGGGTTGCTGGATCACCAATCATCTCGATTTGTCGAGCGTTAATAGCGGCTAAGCCATTAGCATAATCATGGATTGAAAAATCATTAATTGAATAATATAACGCATTGATTGAAAAATCGCGGCGTTCAGCATCTTCTTCAATACTACCAAAAACGTTATCGCGCAGCAGTTGTCCTTGGTCACTCGATTGGCTAATTTGGTTTTTATCTTCAGGCGCTTCGTGATGACCACGCATGGTGGCCACTTCGATTATTTCACGACCAAAAACAATGTGTGCTAAACGAAAACGACGGCCAATTAAGCGGCAATTACGAAATAGCTTTTTAACCTGATCAGGAGTGGCATTGGTGACCACATCAAAATCTTTTGGTTGTTGACCTAACAAAATATCACGAATGCAACCACCAACAAGGTAGGCATCAAAGCCTCCGTCTTTCAGGCGATATAATACCTTGATTGCATTTGGGCTAAATTGTTTGCGAGAAATACCATGCTCATTGCGTCCAACTATTAAAGGCTGCGCAGAGACTTGGGTATGTTCGGCTGTTACAGAGGCGGTTGGGCCAATAATTTGCCGACAAAATTGAAAAAGCTTGGAAATAATAATCTGTCTCCTACAGAATTCGGTTATTTGATGGACGCCATCAAAATCAAACCAAGTATAGCTTCACTTTGCTATTAACTGCACATGTGTTGCGTTTACTTGGTAATACCTATGGTATTAGAGTCTTGTTCATTCTAGTCAGTTAAACAGTCATTGCTAGGGTTAAAATTTTCTAGCATCACGATGCTGGAAATTATTATCCTGTTATTGGGCTACTTGACTGCTGAATCGTGTACAACCTTAACGCAATTGGTATTAATTAAATGAATTGCACATTTAAGGTGGGCTATCATATACCAGCACAGCTTAAAAATTAAGTTGAAGGCCTTAAAATTAGCCTTTTTTAGTGAATTTTTATTTGTTTAAATGCGTAAAGGCGATTGTATGGCTGTGCGGGTTTTGCGAAATTTGAATTTGTGTCATTTTAGGGACGTTTTGCAAGTTGTAATTGTCTACTGCCCAAGCTAGCATTTGCTCGATATTTAGTTCAAGTAATTCATCTTTGGGCGCCAATCCTAAAAATTCGAATGCACTCAGCAAAGCCGGTTTGGGGTTACTTTTGCTAATAGCTGGGGCATAGTTTTGTTTTGATAATTTAAACCCAGGTTTAGCGACTGCTAATGGTAAATGTGCGTAATGGGGGGCCGTGGCAGCTAATTGTTTAAATAAACTCAATTGGCGTGCGGTTGGTTCAAGCAAGTCTGCGCCGCGTACGACATGAGTGATACCTTGGGCAATATCGTCTGCGACCACCACTAGTTGATAAGCAAATAGCCCATCACTGCGCTTTATTAAGTAATCTTCGTGGGCGAGATCATGAGCTACATTTATCTCACCTTGAATGAGATCATGGTATTGGCATGTAGCATGTTGCTGAATTAACCGTAGTGCGCTGCTGTTCTGACTATGCTTTAAATGACGACAATGGCCTTGATAAATACCGCCAAGCGCTTTAATTTCTTTGCGCGAGCAGTGGCAAGCATAAATTAGGTGCTGGTTATTTAGATTATTAATGGTATGCGCATACAAGTCATGGCGTTGAGTTTGATAGACTACGTCTTCATCCCAGTACAAACCATAGGCTTCTAAGGTATTGAGAATATCCTTAGCGGCGCCGTCTACAACACGTGTGGTGTCGATATCTTCAATACGGACTAACCAAGTGCCTTGGTTGCTTTTCGCGTCAAGGTAGCTGCCCACAGCCGCCACAAGAGAACCAAAATGAAGTGGTCCAGAAGGTGACGGCGCAAAGCGACCGCGATAGTTGCGCATAGGCGCAGTAACGGCTGTGGTAGACATTGATTAATTACTAGTAACTAACCACGTCCAGATTGTTTTTCTTTGATTTCCGCAAGCGTTTTACAGTCTACGCATAAGTCAGCTGTAGGACGTGCTTCTAAACGGCGGATACCAATTTCAATCCCGCACGAATCACAAAAACCAAAATCATCTTCTTTGATTAATTGGATCGTTTTTTCAATTTTTTTGATCAGTTTACGTTCACGGTCACGAGTACGAAGTTCTAAAGAGAACTCTTCTTCTTGTGCTGCGCGGTCAACTGGATCAGGGAAGTTAGCTGCTTCGTCTTGCATATGCGATTTAGTACGGTCAACTTCATTGCGTAAATCGTTGCGCCATGCTTCCAAAATAGTTTTGAAATGAGTGCGTTGTGCATCATTCATATACTCTTCGCCCGGCTTTTCCTGGTATGGTTCTAATCCGGCCTGAGCCAATAACCCTAATTTTTTTTGGTCTGGCATAACTTTCTCCTAAATCCTTAATATAATGCCCAGCATGAGCCGGCGGCTATAAATAACAGAATCCTATGGCCTAGGCAAATTTATTTTTCATTAATTAGTCTTACTTAAACCGCATCAATAAAATTAAAAAAGGTACGATAAGTGGTTTTTACACCGATTACTTTTAAATAAGTGCTTAAAAACTTGCCTTGTTATATGGGCGAAAACCTTAAAAACAAGTCGCTTTTAATTAAAAGTAAGCTTTTCTGTTAGTGTAATTTCAGCGCTCGAAATATCGGCTTTATAAGCAACTACTTCGACACCTTTAGTTATTGCTAAATCAACTAGTTGGGCGTACTTTTCGTCAATGTGGCGTGCCGCACTAACTTGCTTAATCCCTTGATGTAATACAGCAAACAGCAGCACTGCACGGTGGCCTTGTGCAACCATTTCAATTAATTCACGAATATGTTTTTGACCGCGAAGAGTTTCGGCATCAGGGAAGTAACCTTGGCCACTTTGTGGATCATTTTGACTGAGTAAAGTGACAGATTTTACTTCTACATAGCAGTCTGGGCGTTGGGGAGCTGTCAGTAAAAAATCGATACGGCTATTTTCATCACCATATTTAACCTCTGGCTGTATTTTAGTGTAGCCGCTAAGCTCGTTGATTACCGCTGCATGAAGTGCTTCTGCAACGATTTTATTCGCGATTGCCGTATTGACACAGATCAGATGGCCAAACTGGTTTTGTGTCAATTCTAATGAATGAGGATATTTTCTTTTTTGATTGCTACTGGTGGAATAAAAGGCTGCAAAGTCAGGCTCCGCGCAACCAGTCATTTTACCTGTGTTGGCACAATGGGCGGTAAACTCTGAGCCATCGCTAAGGCGTAAATCGGCTAAAAAACGTTTGTAGCGTTTGATCAAAGTAGCGTGTTGGAGTGGCGTTGTATATTTCATTATTTTAGTTATTTGGTCTCAAGCAGTTGGGAAGTTGTTGTGGCTATAGTAAACTCATTGTCACTATTTTAGCGCAAAGAGTATTCTAACATGTCTGAAAAATTTGTTGTTCAATTAAGCGAGCAGGGTGCTGCATCGCATTGGGGCGAAACCGCCACGTTATCTTTTTATGAGCACGGTGCAACGGTTCATTTATCTGAACAAGAAACATTAGTAAATGTACAAAAAGCCGCGCGCAGTATTGCCAATCAAGGCGTTAAAAATGTCGTGCTAGCTGGTGATTGCTGGTGTACAGAAACACAGTGGGCTTTTTATCAAGGGTTTGTATCGCCTAAGTCATTACACGGTGTTGAATTTGCTGAAAATGCTAAAACAGATAGCCAAGAGCTTGCTTCATTACTTCGTTCTGCTACTTGGGCGCGTGAAATGATCAATGGCACGGCGGATGACATTTTCCCTGAAAGTTTAGCTGGTAAAGCTGCTGAATTTATTCAATCACTAGCTCCTGAACACGTGAGCTATCAAATCATCAAAGGTGATGCGCTACTTGAGCAGCAGTGGATTGGTATCCATGCTGTTGGTCGCGGTAGTGAGCGCCCGCCTGTATTACTTGCACTTGATTACAATCCAACTGGCGATGAAAATGCGCCTGTGGATGCAGCGCTTGTTGGTAAGGGGATTACTTTTGACTCTGGCGGTTATTCAATTAAAGCCAGCGAAGGTATGTTAGGTATGAAGTGCGACATGGGCGGTGCTGCAACGGTTACCGCAGGTTTGGCATTGGCTATTAGTCGCGGTATTAATAAACGTATTAAACTGTTTTTATGCTGTGCTGAGAACCTTATTTCAGGCCATGCATATAAGCTGGGTGATATCCTTACCTATAAAAACGGCACGACAGTTGAGATTGTTAACACTGACGCTGAAGGACGCTTAGTACTTGCTGATGGCTTAATGGCTGCAGCTGAAACAGGTGCTCCTTTAATTATTGATGCGGCGACACTAACAGGCGCTGCGCTAGTTGCTGTTGGTCAAGAGTACAATGCCTTATTTGGACTTGATAAAGAGTTTGTACGTGAAGTTGAAGGCTTTGCTGGGCAAGAAATGGAAGGCGCGTGGCCACTACCACTTGAAAAGTGGCATCAACAAAACTGTCCTTCACCATACGCTGATACAGCTAACAGCCGTGCCCAAAAAGGCGGTGGTTATGGTGGTGCATCAAATGCTGCTGGTTTCTTGTCACGCTTTGTACCAAACGACGGCAAAGGCTGGGTGCATATGGATTTAGCGGCAGCGTTTAATATGGGTAGCACGAGTCAATGGGCTGCGGGCGCGACAACAGTCGGGATGCGCACAGTTGCACGTACTTTACTAGAAAAAGCGTAATCTTGAATATGTTTAAAAAAGCGCCGTTTTAGGCGCTTTTTTGTTGGCTATAAAAATGTAATTACAAACAGAAACAAGCTTTTTTAGTTTATTTGCGCTAAAATCTCGCCCCACTTTTGCATTTCAAGTGATAAAGGTTTGAAGTTATATTTCTTACATTAAAAGCGCTGCTTTTATTTAAGTCGTATTCATAAACTATACTTGAATGATCAACTCACACTGGGAATTCTAATTATGTCAGATAAGTGCTACATCACAGCGCAACAATTGCTTGAAGATTCATTTCGCGTTGCGGCGCAAGTATACCAAGATGGTTTTCGTCCTGATTTTATTATTGGTATTTGGCGTGGTGGTGCCCCAATTGGGATTGCAGTGCAAGAGTATTATGATTATAAGGGCATAGAGACAGATCATATCGCGGTACGAACTTCATCATATTATGGTATTAATAAGCAGTCGAAAGAAATTAAAGTACATGGCTTACACTACATTATTGAAAATGCTAACGCAGGTGACTCGTTATTGATTGTTGATGATGTATTTGATTCAGGGCGTAGTATTTTTGCACTGAAAGAAAAGCTTTCGGAACTGATGCGTTTAAACTTACCTAAAGATATCCGCATTGCATGCCCGTATTACAAACCAAAAAATTCTAAAGTTGATATGAAGCCTGACTACTACATTCATGAATCAGAAGAGTGGTTAGTATTCCCGCATGAATTATCGGGTTTAACACCTGATGAGATCATCGCTGGTAAAACAGATTTAGTAAAAATACACGATATTTTATTAGCAAAATAAATCTGTCGAGTAAAAATAAAAAGGCCTTAACTAGGCCTTTTTTTATTTATCAATTAGCTGTCTAAACCAATATTATTTATAGGTTTCAAACGCTTCTTTTAATCGTGCTAAATGAGCATATACGTAACTGCTTGACATACGATCTTGGTTTAAGAAAGTATTATCGAGGTCGATTGACGATTTGAGTATTGTCGCACTACTGGTGTTTATCAAATTTACTTTTTGATTAATTATAGTATTTACGCTATGTGTCCAGCTTTTAGTCCCTGTAACTTGCCAATTACCTGCATCCATATCTTTGCGTGGTGATAATGGAATACTAAAACCAATCCCCACTTTTTCTACGTCAGTGTCGCTATACATTACGGTTATATTTGCATCACCAAACCAGAACTTAGTTTCAAGTTTATAGCCGGTATCTTCATTCCAGAATTGTCCACCAGAGATATGGAAAGAGACATCCTTTTCAGCCCATAAATAACGGTATGAATAAACCGAGTAGTCGCGTTTATCAGTGTCATAATCTTTATACTCAAAGTAGCCTAACTTTGCTTGTATCTTGTGGCGGCCTGCGGGGCTTTGCCATGCAGTTTCGTTGGTAATACCTGTATAATCAAAGTAATCTTGGAATAAACCGACTTGAGTCTGGTTATATATGTTAAACGGTAAAGCGAATGTTTGATATACAACGGCACGTTTAATCCCCGTTTCTTGGCGTGAATTACTAAATACACTACCTTTTTCAAAGTGATCTGTATTAGCTACATTAACTTGCCCAGTAATATTTACACCTGCACCTTGCCATAATGGTACATGTAAATCGGCTTGTAGAGCTAACGAGTAATCATAAACACCTAATTCAGTTGCATATCGTGATGATAACGATGGTGAAAATGAAACTCTAGGTACAAAATAAGGGCTCGTGCTTTGGGTATTTCCGGCCCATTTTACACCCACAGCATCTTTATCACTAAATTGAGTGCTGACCATTAAATCAGGAGTGATATTTTCATCAATAAAGCGACGGTAATTATCTAAATACCCATTGACTTGTAACAGTGGGATATCTTGTTTTGCCAAGCGAACAATAAATTCATTATTGCCAGTAGCAAAGCTTTCAGTTATGCGGCCTAAAACAAGCCCCAACGCATCAATTTCATTACGATTAAATACTGAGTTTTCAAATTCAACAATGATTTGTTTGCTCTCGCTAATACCAACACGGATATTTTCAAAACCATCGTTAACTAAGCTGCTTTTTAAGCTGTGAATTTGTTGATTGTTATTTTGTGCAGTGGAAACTTGTTGATTTTGTTTGGTCGTAGTTAATACTTTTACTGGTTCCGCAGATACTACTCGACTAACAGACTCTTCCGTTTGATTTGGGGATGTAGCAAGAGTTGCTCTCGTTCGCTGATTTGAACTCTTAGATAACTTTGCCGCTGCAACTGGTTGAGGTGCTGGTTTTAGAGTGTGGTAGTAATCTTGTGCTGCATCACTGAGCGGCATGCTAATATTGACACCCCAATAAGTATCATCACTAGCAAGTTCTGTATTTGAGTAAAAGCGGCTATTAAATGAAACCGTGGCAATATCATAAAGCCACTCTTTTGGCACCGTAATACGGGCGCCTAAATTAAATGCTTCTGCATCATGCTCAGCGAGTACTGAAAGCCAAGTGAAAGGTTGATATTCAATACCAGCAAATGCGCCGTCTAGTTGCCCTGTAAGCGTGTCAGATGTGCCAATACCGGCACTAAAGCGAAAATCCCACCACTGTTTAGAAGCAACAGCATAAAACGCTTCATAGTTATTCGCAGCCCCACCAACATCTTTAGCGCCAACAGCGACACTAAACCAGTCTTTTGGAATGAATGGAATTTGGTATTTGGCATTAAATGATAAGTCGCGGATTTGGCCTTTATTTTCATAGCTAAATGTTATGTCGTGCATCGACGATGAGGTAATCCTACCACTGACTTCTAAACCTTCAAAAAGTCCAGCTGAAAATGTAAAGTTATGACCGTCGGTGTACTTTCCTCTAGCTTCTAGCTGGTTACTGTAACCTATATCAATATTACCTTTGTCGATTACAACAGCGGTAGGAGTGTTGAAAATACCGGTAAATCCATTATATGCAATACCATGATTAATGTTTTGATCAGCAAAAACGGAGGTACTGGCACTGAGTGCGCAAAGTGTCGCGAGGGTTGTTTTATTATAAGTCACGTGATTAACCAATTTAGATTAGAGTTAGGTTTTAAACTTTTAAAACCCGATAATTATTTTAGCTATAAATACTATAAACCAAAAATAACTTAATAACGAGATAAACAAAAGCCGCGCAAATGCGCGGCTTTAGGAAGTACAGTTCTACCTCAGATTAAGAACCAGAACCAGAACCAGAACCAGATACTGGTACAGTATCAACTTCACACACTACTGGGATATCAAATGTAGCTGCAGTTGTGTTTGCCGCTACTGGAGTAGATGTCCACACATTAGTGTTGTAGTTAAGGTAACTAGCAGAGTAAGTGCCACCTTGCTCTAAGTTCAGGTTGAAAGTACCTTTCGAGTAAATAGTTTGCTTGAAGTTGCCATCTTTAAACAATCTGACTAGCGCAGGTGTTGCAACCGGTGGAGTACCTATTTCAAAATCTCCGGTATTGCTACACACTAGCTGTGTTGTTATTTTTTTAGTTACAATTGTTGGCGGAGCAATTGTAAGTGTTAGATCTTTATCATTTAAGTCACAGATATTGCTTACAGATAATGCCGATGCAGTGCTATCAGTGTCAGTTGACAAGCCATCTAAAACGTTAACACCATTGCGCAATACTTTAACTTTAACCGGGAAACCTGGAGGGTTGTTAAACGTTGCTGATCCATAATTACCGTTACGGCTAGTGAAAGATCTTCTATAGCCATTAATTTCAAGTAAAATAGTTGTTTCAGCTATATTAGCGTCACCATTTCTATCTAAAATATCAAATTTTACACTTGAACATTTATTGTTGTTGAAGTAATCAAGGTTCCAGTAAGATAGGTGATTTACATCTACTGATACATCAAATGTTGATGCATTACCGCTATCAGTTACTTCACCGTAGCTTTCGAATCCCCATTTACCAGCTTCTTCATCGTAACTCCAAACTGGGAAGATATCACCAACCGCAATTTTACGAGCTACAGGAGCTGCAACAGTACATACACCATTTTTGAAGCCATTTGCTTCGGCGTATGCTTTGATATCAGTAGTACCGGCAGGTAAAGTTACAGGACAAGGGTTTGAAGTCTTTTTGTCGACCTGCATTGCAACAGTGATTGAATTGCCTGCACCAAAAGATTTCACTTTATTACCAGCATCATCAACTAGCTCGATAGCAACAAAGCCACCTGAAGTAAATGAACCTTGCACTTGATCAGTACTGTTAGGATCAGAAGCTACAGATAGAGCTAAACCTCCAGGGAACGCATCTAATGACGACGAGGTTGCAGCTGCAGTTTCGGCTTCTTCATCATTACGTGTTGCTTCATTCGCAAAGTAGGCAACAGTCATTTTTGGAACTGTCGTTAACGGTTGATTATCTTTATCTAAAAATTGCGTGCCGCTTTTGATTTTAACGGTTGAACCGCCAACAGCAACACCTGCTTTGTTAATTGCTTGTGGTAATGTAATCTCTGTTTTATCGCCAGAAATTGATAACCCTGAAGCTGGGTCATACGACACAGTGGTATTTTCACCTTCAGGTACTAATGCAGTTAATTCTTTGGTGTCAGCAACAATCGCTACATCAGAATCTGCAAGTGTACGTGGTGTTAAACGAACTTCTTGTGCTACAACGTTATCAGTTGGTGATAACGTTAAAGTACCAGAGTTGTTTAAATATCCAGCAGCAGAAATAACATAGTCATAGCTAACACCATTAGCTGGGATAGAGTCTACTGTGTATGCAAACGAACTAGCTGTTGATGATTTGTCGGTATCAGCTAAAGCGTTGCCTGCAGCTGTTAAAAGGCCGTCTTCAGAAGAAGTAAAGCTAATCGTTGCTGTAACCGTATCAGCTAAAGCAGCACCCTTTACATCTACGATATTAACAGTAACTGAACCTGCTTGAGCTTCAATTGCTACTGGTGGTACAGCAACATCAACGGTTGGTTCAGGTGGAACTGGTGGCTTTACATAATCATTGTTGTCGTTATCGCTAAAACAGCCACTTAAAGTTGCTGTCAGACCAAGTGCAAGAGCTAGCTTGGTGAGCTTGAATTTATTATTTCCCATAATCGTTACCTTTCTTTCCTTTCTCTTTAAAGTAAACAGACTTAATTGCAGTTCTATAAATGTACCGAAGCGCGCACCAGGTCAGGCTTGCACCTATAATACAATAATTTGTTCATCAAGGATAAGCGCACATTATATATACGTCAAGTGAACATTATATATACTTTTATTAATTAAATAAGAAAATTGTTACCCTGTTATGTAATAAATCTCTTATTTAATTTTTACGGATTTAGCGCAGCTTCGTTATTAGCTTACTATGCTAAAGTAGTAGGCTGCGGTTGTAAATGTAAATAGTTGCATTTTAGGCAGTTAAACGTTGTTTTTTTCGGCTGAATTTTAATGTGAGTCAACTTCATAGCTGCGAAAAACTATCCACGTAATCGCTAAGTTTATCTAAATCAACCGCTTTGAGTCCATCATTTGAGCGTGCGACTAAACCTCTTTCCACCAGTTCCGATACTACGCGGCGATAGGCTCGCTCTGTGGTGGCAAAACGCTCAGCTTCAGCATTTACCGTTGGGTATGCGCGCAGCAGGGTGGGGTTATTATTTTCGGCACGTAATAAACAGTCTTTGGCGATATTGTAACCCAATGGCAACAATAGTTTATCTAAATTAATTTTTTGGTTTTCTTGAAACTTAGCGGCAATAGTTTGTGCTGTGTATAAACTCAGTTCTGGCTTTTCAAGTAACAGGGCACGCCAGTGCTTTAGCTCTATTAGGTTGTAGCTAACGTCACTGAAGCAGGTAACTGTATAAATGCAGGGATTATTGTTTAGCGCTTCAATTTCACCAATTAAGGTGTTGTTGCAATCAAGTTGGCCCAGCAGTAAGCGGCGGCCATTACCGACATCATAACTAAACGATACGGTGCCGCTTCTGACTAACACTAATTTTGTAAGAGGTTGATCTTGGTGGATCAGTACTTCTTTTTTAGATTGTTGATAACGGCTGCCAGCAAAGGTTAGTAGCTGGTCGACGAGATAACTAGAAAAATGATATTGAAACATCAACAATGCCCTTCGGACAATTGTCCTATTTATTACACCTTAATGACGTTAGCATTAAGATTCTAAGAATTTACGCTAACTTACTAGCTTAGTTAACTCGGTTAATTAAGCTTAATACCTGATATCCCGTGTAATGATTATTAAAGTGTGCTTTTAGCAGCTTTGGGTTTTTAGTAAGTTAGCTTTTTTATACTATTGCTATATTGTGGAATAACTTTGCCTAAACTACAACATTTGCAATGCTAACCTAAAGTACCGGAGAGAACAAATGAGTTGGGAATATTTGGGGTATTTTGCCTCAGCTTTACTTATTGCCTCTTTAACTATGAGTGATGTGAGCAAACTTCGTTGGTTTAACCTTGCCGGTTGTATTGCTTTCACAGCCTACGGTATTGCGATTGTTGCATGGCCTGTGGCTATCACTAATGGTTTGCTAACCTTCGTAAATATTTATCATTTAATTAAGCTCAAACGTCAACAACAAAAACCGCAATAATAGCGTGGTTTATTGTGCCTTACTCTGTGTATCAATTTGCGCTTTTTGGTAGCGTAATTCACCGCCAATCCATGTTTGATTTACGACAATGGTAAAAATTTCTTGTACTGGCACTTTAAAATAGTCTTTGTCGATTAAAATAAAGTCAGCCCACTTTCCTTGCTCTAAACTACCTAATTTAAATTCTTGATGTGCGGCATACGCGGCACCTAACGTGAATGCTCTGAGTGCATCTTCTCTGCTCAGTGCTTCAGTGACTCGCCAGCCATTAGCGGGTAATTGATTGTGATCTTGGCGAGTAATTGCTGAATACAAACCGTCAAAGGGGTTGGCCAGTTCAACTGGATAATCTGAGCCTGCAGCTACTACTGAGCCTTGCTTTAAAAACGTTTGCCAAGCATATGCACCTTGTAATTGTGTATCGCTAAGGCGCTGCTCTGCCATATGCATATCAGAAGTTGCATGCACCGGTTGCATTGATGGAATGATTTTAAGTGCTTTGAAGCGAGGAATATCTGCTGGATCAACTATCTGTGCGTGCTCTATACGGTTACGTAGTAAAATCCCGCCGGTTTTTTTAAATACATTTTGATAGGCATCTAACACAATATGATTTGCTTTATCACCGATGGCATGGGTATTGGCGCTAAAACCATGGTTAAAGCTCAATGTGTACAGCTGCTCTAGTTTTTGTTGAGTTTCGAGCATTAAACCTTGGTGATTCTTTCTATCTGCGTAATCGGCCTGTAGTGCGGCGCCACGGCTACCTAGCGCACCATCAGCATATATTTTTACACTACGAATAGACATGAAATCGTTAAGATCTTTATAGCGACCGGCTCTGAGCATATCTTCAAGGGACGGATCTGTTGCACTTAGCATTGCAACTATGCGCAGCGGTAAGGTGCCTTGTTCAGCTCTTTGCTTGTAAACTTGCCATGTTTGTTTATCAATCCCAGCATCGTGGGTTGAGGTTATACCTAAGCTGAGCAGATGTTGGCCAGCTTGATTTAAGGCATTATTTACGTTTTGATCAGATGGCGTTGGAATATGTGCAGTAATTAAACTTTCGGCTTTATCGACAAAAATACCGCTAGGCTGACCTGCTTGGTTGCGAATAATTTCACCACCTGCTGGTGACTGTACTGTGGGTGTTAATTTGGCTAACTCCATCGCTTTGCTATTAACCCAAATCGCGTGGCTATCGACACGAGAAAGCACCACCGGAACATCTTTGACAACTTTATCTAAGTCAGCAGCAGTAGGAAATTGCTTATTAGGCCACAGTTCTTGATTCCAACCGCGGCCAATAATCCAGCCCTGGTTATTTTTAGCAAATACAGCAAGTTTTTTTTGTATTTCTGCAATCGACATACTGCCACGTAAATCGAGTTGCGCTAAATTATTACCAAGTCCTATCACATGACCGTGGGCGTCAATTAAACCAGGTAATAAGGTTTGTTGCTCGGCATCAAATACTGCAGCATTAGGGAAACTCGCTTTTAGTTTATCGTCTCCTACTTTTACTACTTTGCCATCTTTAATAACCAGTGTAGAAAATTGCTGTAATTGGCCACTGTAAGTTGGAGTGTAACCGTTAGCATTGTAGATCACCGTGGTATCAGCTAGCACAGGTAAAGATAAAGTGATTAAACAGGCGAGTAAGCATTTCATTGTTAGAATTCTTTTTCTGCTTTTGTTAGTTAAACAGTAACAGAGAATACTGAGTCTGCAAATTAAATATAATAAATTATTTATCGTTGTGCATTTCAACTATGCTGATGAATTAGCTATTCATTTATTTGCATATAGAGTAAATTCAGACAGTGATAATCTACCATCTTTATCGCTGTCATAGTTTTTAAAACGAGACCACAGGGCAGGATCTTTTGCTGACTCTGAACGCGTGATAAGACCGTCTTTATCGCGGTCTAAGTTTTTGAATTGTTCTGCTATATTATCAGTTGTTGCAAAACTGCAACAGCTACTGACAAATAACAAACTTAGTCCCAGTTGTGTACAAAATTTCATTGGGGAAACTCGTTAATCTAGATTATTAGTTAAAAAACGCTTAAATTCAGATAGGGAAATTTTATTGTCTTGGTTTTTGTCCCAACGTTTAAAGTTACTCAACAATTGTGGTTGTGGTTCAAGCTCATTATGCGTTAAATAGCCATCTTTATTGCTATCTAAATGATCAAAACGTTGTTTTACATCCAGTGCCATTGCGCTAAAACTGGTGGCTAGCGACACACTTAATATTATTAATATGCTTTTCATTATTTACATCCTACCAACAAAAAGAATAAAGCATTTGCCATAATTTAAATCCCAACATTAAATCCGTTTACACATTCCCTCCGGGATTATGGCAAATACTTTAAAGCCTTTTAAAATTTAAACTTTGCGAACTCTTGCTCAGATAACTGCTCGTCGTTATTATCATCAAGATCAGTAAACTGCTTTAATAGCGTGTTGTTTTGCTTGGCTTCAAGCAATGAAATTTGTCCGTCAGAGTCGGTATCTAATTGCGCAAACTTAACGTTTAATTGTGATGCTAAAACAGTGGCGCTAATGACTAAAAACATCAGTGAAAAAGCGGCGATAAGTTGTTTCATAGCAGTGTTTCCTTTGGGAAAATTATTGCAAAAATTGTTTAAACTCAGCAAATGAAATTTGACCATTTTGATCTTTGTCAATTTGCTCAAAACTTTCGTGTAATACCGCATCTTCAGATGCTTCTGCTTCACTCAATGTGCCATTACTGTCTTTATCAAGTTCTGCGAAGGTGGCCTCGACATCAATGGCAAAGCTGTTAAAGCTAAGCAGTAGGCTGATGCATAAGCACAGCGGTGTTAATATTTTCATATTATTTCCTTATAAACAGTCGTTGATACGGATGTTACAAGAACGATGCCAATTTTTTTATTGTAAAAATATCAGTGACTTAATGTTTTGGCATGATAATAAGTGGGAAAAAATGACTGGGCAGTGTGTCTTTTTTGCAACAACTTTTAACGGGTATTGATTAAGTTTTTAAAAAACAGTTGGTTAAGTTGTTTCAATTTAGCGTCAGTCGCTTTATATAGCGCTACACAGTTCGCCTTATTCATTATTCTTATTGATTCAGCTAGTGTATAAGTAACACCTTCCATAATCAGACATTTAACTAAAGGAGTAGCGATAATGGCCTCATTCGCTAAAAAGTACAGTGCATTACTTAGTTGGCGACCCAATTTAATAGGCCAGTTTTTGTTTAGTACTTTGTTATCGCTGCTGCCATTATCACTGGTAGTGATTGTATTTTTAAATGCGCTGAATAAACAGCTAGCAGTAACTCAACAAATCGTCAGTGAAAATTATCAAATTACCAAGTCATTTAATAATCTTAAGCAAGACCTCAATAGCTTAGAGCGTGCAACGCGACAAAACTGGGTGCTGAAAAGCGAATCACTCGATGAATTGATTGTTGATAAGTGGCAATCATCACTACAAAGCATTGATGAACTAACTTTTATAAGTTCTACGGGGGAGTATATTAAGCAATGGCAGCAACTCGCACAGGTATTGCAATTAGCGCATACTCAACTCGTTACTGAAGGACAACAAGATGCGCAATTGTTTATTCCTGTGAGTGAATTAATTGCGCGTCAAACGGTGTGGCTAAGAGATCAAAATGAGCTGCAAATAACTAAAAATCAGCAACAGTTAAAAGCTTTGCAAAGCTCATTTATCAATTGGTTAATAGCACTTATCCCATTAACTTTACTAGTAGGTGGTGGTTTTTTATGGCGTATAAGTGGTCGCTTAAAAGGATTAACGTCGGTTATTGATAAGCTTGGGCAAGGTCATTGGCAACAAAAAATAGCTGTACAAGGCTCTGCTGAGTTGGTTGAACTAGGAAATAAATTACAATGGGTGCAAGAGCAGTTGCATCAATTAGAGCAACAAAAAGATACTTTTTTACGCCATGTTACCCATGAATTGAAAACTCCATTAGCGTCAATGGTTGAGGGCACTGACTTACTTGCCGATGAAATCGTTGGGCCAATTAACAAAGAGCAGCAAGCGGTGTTGGCGTTAATTACCCAGAGCATGGTGCGTTTGCGCGCTATGATCGATAGTTTACTTAGTTACAATGCGATTCGCAGCAGCAAAGAAGACTTAAGTGAGCTGGAATTCTCGCAATTAATAACCAAGATAAACAGCCATTTTGAACATCGTTTAGTGGCGCGTAAGCAAAGCTTATGTTGGCATTGTGAGTTACCCGAGCAACCACTGGAAATTGCTGCAGAGCTTGTTGAAATGATCTTAATTCAGTTGATCTCTAATGGCTTAAAGTTTTCACCAGCAGGACAGGCGGTCAATATTGCTCTGTCATTAGCTGGTCGTACTTTGACTATGAGCGTTAGCGATCAAGGCACCGGTATTAAAGAGCAAGAGAAATCACATATATTCAGTGCCTTTTATCAAGGTAAGAATGCTAAAGATATAACCGCTCAAGGTAGTGGTTTAGGGCTCACCATTGTAAAAGAGTCTGTTGAGCAATTGATGGGTACTTTACACGTTGAGCATAATGAGCCACAAGGCTGTCGTTTTATAATTCAAATCCCAATCATCCCTCCAACCAATAAAAACCAAGGAGTTAATTAGCATGGGCGTGCGTTTAAATGCCATTTTAGTAGTTTGCATTACAACCTTAGGGCTCGCAGGGTGTGAGTTAACTGAGCAGCCAGTAAATAAAAGCAACCCTGAAGCTGAACAAGCGGGTAAGGTGACTACACCACAAGGGGATAGTTTACCAAATCCGAAACCTAGGCCGAAAACCGATCCTATGTATGCACCTGCCGAAACGGTTATTGGTTGGCATGCAAAGTCGTGCGGTGGTTTTCAAGTGGCAGCGAGTAAAACGGTTTATATTGGTGCTAAAGAGCTTCAGCATTATTTTGATTTTAGTTGCAAAAATAATGTATTAGCACCGGAAAAAGTATTAACGCAGCTGCTAAAACTGGATCAAGCTTATTATTGGCCAGATGATATAAAACAGTATTTATGGCTGCAAAAACAACAAATAAAACAGCAGATCAACGCTAAAAAACAGCAGCAAGCGCTGAATAATAAAATGCAAGAAACCCTGTCATCACTGGCAGCCATCGAGCAGCAACTATTACTACGCGAAGAAACTAAGGAGCAGTAATTATGTCAACAGAGCAAAACCAAGGCGCGCGAATTTTACTGGTCGATGATGATGCAAGTTTATTAAAACTATTGGCTATTCGCATAGAATCTAAAGGCTATCAAGTGACTACCTGCGAAAGTGGTATCGCTGCGCTACAGTTATTAAAAAATAATGTGTTTGATGCTGTGGTTACAGACTTACGCATGGATGAAATGGATGGTATGGCATTACACCGTCAGTTACAAAATCGCTACCCAGCGCTGCCAGTGTTGATGATGACAGCTCATGGGTCTATTCCTGATGCTGTTGAAGCGACGAAGCAAGGTATTTTTGCCTTTATTACTAAACCGGTAGATAAAGATGAGTTATTTGATAGTTTAGCAAAAGCGATTGAAATTCATGGTCTCAGTGCCGATGAAAGTGCATCAAACAGCAATATCGTGACCCGCAGTGGTGCTATGCTGCATTTACTTGAGCAAGTTAAATTACTAGGTCCGACTCAGGTCAATGTGTTGATCTCGGGGGCCAGTGGTACAGGTAAAGAGTTACTAGCTAATGCTATTCATCAACATAGCCATGTTAGTGAAGGTCCGTTTGTCGCAATAAACTGTGGTGCGGTACCGGGTGAATTACTCGAATCAGAACTATTCGGTCACAAAAAAGGGGCTTTTACGGGCGCGATTAAAGACCACCAAGGGTTATTTCAGCAAGCGCAAGGCGGTACTTTATTTTTAGATGAAATTGGTGATATGCCACTTAATTTACAAGTTAAGTTACTGCGCGTATTACAAGAAAAAACTATTCGCCCTGTGGGCTTTGAAGAAGAAATTCCAATTGATGTGCGGATTGTATCAGCAACTCATAAAAACTTGCCTGATGCGATTGCTAATCAGCAATTTCGCGAAGATTTATATTACCGCTTAAATGTTGTGAATCTTAAATTGCCACCACTGTGTGAGCGCAGAGAAGACGTTAGTTTATTAGCACAGTATTTTAGCGCTACCATCGCTAAACGTATGGATCAAAAAGAAAAGCGTTTCGCCAATGATGCAATGCATGCATTAGTACGTCACGATTGGCCGGGTAATATTCGCCAGTTACAAAATGTAGTAGAGCAGGTTGTCGCACTTACCCCAGGTGAAGTAATATCAGCACAGCTGGTTGAAAGTGCGCTTAATAGTAATACCAACAATGTTGAGCCGCTTTCACTTAACGATGCTAAAAAAGAATTTGAGCGAGATTATGTGATTAATGCTTTAAAGATGGCTGGCGGTAACGTGGCTGAAGGGGCAAAACTAGCTAAGCGAAATCGCTCAGATTTTTATAAGTTGATCAAAAAACACAACATTGACGTTGATACTATTTGTTAGGAGAGAAAATGCAGTTATTTATGGTGTATTTAGGTGGGCGTATTCAGGGCTGCCATATTGAAATGCATGATGTTCGTTTTGTTGTTGGGGAATCGATTGAACAAACTTACTCAAAATTAAAAGCGCAGTGGGTCGGTGATAAAAGTAGCGTGCACATGGACAGCTATATGGCGGTAAATCACATTGATGGCTTTGCAGTAACCGTGGTTGATGAACCCGTGGCCCAATCGCAGCAGTTATACTTTGTAAATTTAGGAGCGTATCGTGCTGATAGCTTAGCTGAGCAGCATGACTTTGCGTTATATGTAGCAAGTAGTAGCGACGAAGCTAAACAAAGAGCAAAAGAGGATTTACTA